>CAZIQX010000066.1:13593-14314 GCA_964541325.1 uncultured Chitinophagales bacterium
TTGTCATTTCTTTTTTGGTTCGATTACTGTTTATGAACATGGTGAATCCAAGCCAAAATGAAGCAATTAATAACTTCCTTTGGTATTTTTTTGCGGGTTCAGTTGTGATTTTTGCAACCGGTGTGATCGATGACATAGTAGGCTTAAGTTCAAAACCTAAATTTTTATTTCAATCAATTGCAGCCATAATAACCATCATTGGTTTGAAAATTGAATTTTTTCCGCATTTTGGTCAAATTGAGACAGTGGGCTTTTTTGGTGCATTTGGCTTGTACAGTTTGTTTTGGTTTTGGATAGTTGCCAACTCAAATATGATCAACCTCATAGATGGTGTTGATGGTTTAGCAGGTACTATCGCACTTACAATACTATTTGGATTAACATTAATTTCAATCAATTGGCAGGTTGATGAGGCTAGTTTATTTATAATCCCTTTAGCTGCAGCAATTTTGGGTTTTTTAGCATTTAACAAACCTCCAGCCTCAGTTTTTATGGGAGACACCGGTTCTCTATTAATCGGATACGCCATTTCTGTAATTGCATTAGTAGCTGCATTTCATGCACCTCATTGGAAGTACACATTTGCTCTCATTTTGCTACCAGCTGTGCCTGCAATTGATACCTTGTTTTCTATCATTCGTCGGAGTAAAAATGGAATCAATCCATTTGAATCTGACCACAGCCATATTCATCATATCTTTCAAAAATACTTTAAAAGTCC
>CAZIQX010000067.1:0-3315 GCA_964541325.1 uncultured Chitinophagales bacterium
TGAACATTTTAAAAATGAAACCATTCGTTTAAATAAGTACATTTCACGTTCCGGAATTTGTTCACGCCGCGATGCCGATGTAATGATTCAAGAAGGCAAAGTTAAAGTAAATGATGAGGTTATCACCGAATTAGGTTACCAAGTAAAACTAACCGATAAAGTTGAGGTAAACAGCACTCGCGTACAACCGGAAAATTTCATTTATGTTTTACTGAACAAACCCACCAACACCATAACCAGTACCGACGATGAAAAAGGGCGACAAACGGTTATGGACTTAGTAGAATCGAACACGGGTCACCGATTATATCCTGTTGGTCGCCTCGACCGAAATACCACAGGATTAATCTTACTTACCAACGATGGCGATCTGGCCAACCGACTCATGCATCCAAGCTATAAAATCGGGAAAGTGTATGAAACCACCTGCGAACGTATTTTATCTGATGAAGAACTCGAACAGCTCCGAAAAGGAATTGAATTAGAAGACGGCATTGCCAAAGCATACCGGGTTGAACGCCACGAATTTAAAATGGATACCATCCTGATTTCGGTACATGAAGGCCGTAACCATTTGGTACGCAGAATGATAGCTTTTTTTGGCACAGAAGTAACAAAATTGAAGCGCATTCAGTATGCAGGCCTCTATCTGGACAAGTTACGTCCGGGTCGCTGGCGTTATTTAAAAGCTTTTGAAGTGAATAAATTACGCGCAAGTGTAAAACTCTCTGAGCTCCGTTTCACCAAAAACTAATCAACCTATGAAACAATTAATCGGTTACATGCTGATGCTTTTTTTTAGTATCAGCACTGGAATTTCTACGTCTTATGGTCAGGCTTTTAACTCGTTTAATGGAAGAAATCATCCTGAAATTGAATGGCAGGAAGTCGAAACTCCGCACTATCGCATTATGTACCCCAAACATTTGGCGGGTATTGAAATTGAGGCAGCTGCCATAGCTGAAGAAACCTATACCTCGTTATCCAAAGGATTAGGCATCGAATTCGATCGAAAAATAAAAATTTATTTTTCAGACGAAGATGAAATTGTAAATGGAGCGGCAACCTTTATTAATGGCTCCTACACCTTTATTTGGGTGGATTTAAACAATGCTTCTGAAGCGTTTTCATCCGATAAAAAATGGTTGCGCACCGTGCTTGCTCACGAATTAGCGCATTTATTTAATTTTGAAGCGCTTAAATCTAACATGGGGATTTGGGGGTTTGTATTTGGTGAAACAGGAGGGCGCGATATTACCGAAGGCTACGCTCAATACGCCACAGAAACCTGGAATGCACAACGTGGCGACCGTAGCTTAAGAAAAGCCATTTTTGATGATAAACCGAATTTTTATGACGGCTCAACCCCGTTTAATGGTCGCCTGATTTATGCTGCCGGATTTTCCAAAATGTTGTTTTTAAGCGAGCAGTACGGCGATTCAACCCTAAGAAAAACGATGGCTTATCGCGATACACTGTTTGGCCCACTCACCTATCCCGACTTCTACAAAGGTTTTGAAAAATCAACCGGGGAAGAGTGGAAAGACTTTGAAAATCGCTGGCTGAAGCACGTAAACATCTATTACAATACGATGGCTTCACAGATGCAGCGTACCGATTCCCTTCGTGGAAAGCCCGTTGATGTGGATGACAATCAACACATTTTTGGAGGGAAAGTGAGTCCTATCGGAAAAAAACTGATCACGGTTTCGTTTGTATCTATGGAAAAACCGTATCAGGAAATTCAGCTTTCCGTACGAGATTCATTGGATTTCAAGATTAAAAAAACCTGGATATTAGGTGGAAATAATGGTGATTTTTCGTGGTCGGATGATGAAAATCGTGTGTATTACTCCAAAATGACTCGAGGCAAAAACGGTTCATTAACCAATGAGTTATTCGAGTTAAATCTAAACACAGGAAAAGAGCGCCAACTAAGTTTTGATGCCCGAATGAGCTATCCAGCCTTTTTACGCGATGGCATCCTACTAGCTGTTCAAAATCAATCGGGAACCGGAAATGTGGTTCAGTTTGATATCAATAAAAAAACAATAACCACTATAAGTTCCTATTCAGGGGATACTCAAGTACTGCATTTGGACGTATCTCGCCAAAAAAATCAATTGGCTTACAGTTTATTTGATGCAAAAGGTGGCCGTTACATTGTGGTACATTCTCTTGAAACCGGTGAAACCCGCACATTTACATCCGGTGAAACCGATGACCGAAATCCACGATTTAATGCCGAGGGAACTCACGTTGCATTTAGCAGTCTGCGTGATAATGTCCCCAATATTTTTGTAATTGATTTGGAGACGGGAAAAATAGAGCGAGCTACGCATGTATTTACCGGAGCTGATTTATTAGATTGGGGTGTTTCACCTGCTACAAAACACGGACAATGGCTCGTAAAATCATCAGAGAAAAAAGCAAATGATGCGGCTTTCTTAGTAGCTGATTCCCTTCGAAAACCCAACGATTCGGTTACTATTCCTAAAGCTTATGCAAGTTGGACTTCAACAAAGCCCGAGTTTATCATTCCAGTTAGCATATCACGAAATCCCGATTTGGTTCTTTCACGAAAAAAACACAGTCCGTTTAAGGAAATAACCCACACCTTATCGTTTGGATTACCCTATTATGATGAAGTTACCAACGATTTTGGCTTGCAAGGAATTACGACCTGGAGCGACCCTTTAGGCAAACACCTCTTGTCGGCAGTAGGTAATCTTTCATTTACTAACCAAGAAAATACCTTAGGGTTGTTCAGCTATATCAACAACACGCAATCGTTTTCTTGGTCAGTTGATGCCTATCGAATTCCAGGGGCACTTCAGTTTTATGCCGATAATTTCCTGACATCGTTTTTGTCAGGCTTTTCAACCGGGATTTCTAAGGAATTTGATTGGGCGCCAAGAAGTTATGCCTATTCACGTTTTATGGTGACCACACGCGCATTTTTATGGGAACCGTTTACGAGTCGTGTTTATGGAAGCGCGCGATTAAATTTCTCTGAGCGTTGGCAAAACGATATCATCGCGGCTTATGAAATCAAACATCTACTGCCCTATGCACACAACGATGTACATCCTTTACAAGGCTTTGGAATCAATCTTAGTATAAAAACGGGATTTAACGCTGATAATTCCTGGTTTGGCGATAATCAAAATAGTTTTGCTATCACCGATTTTCGTTGGTTTGATGTTCGTCCAATTTGGAAAGAAATTACGTTTTACTCGTATTTCCGTGCTCAAGCTCAATTCGGTTCACCGCTTCCTTTCGAGGCTGTTCAATTAAGCCGTTACGACAACATTT
>CAZIQX010000067.1:3325-3686 GCA_964541325.1 uncultured Chitinophagales bacterium
ACAACATTTCCTTACCGGTGCTGGCTGGAATTCCACTCACAACCTGGAATGTGCCTGACCGGGTTCGTGGCTACCGAAATTTCATATTGGCTGATCAGGTTTTCTTCAATACTCAGGAAATCCGTTTACCCGTATTGCCCACTCTTGCTACCAAAGTGTTAGGTGGAATCGTTAGTCTTGATAAAACAACCGCAGCGTTATTTAGTGATGTAGCTTTTGCAAACGAAGTTTCGTTGGGCTCAACAGATAAGTCATTGTGGCAATGGGGATTAGGTGGCGAAATAAAAAATAAAGTTACCTTGTTTGGAGTGTTGCCTGTTATTCAATCCATTGGATACGCACAACCTTATAACGACTTATT
>CAZIQX010000067.1:3696-4233 GCA_964541325.1 uncultured Chitinophagales bacterium
TCAGATACCCTTTTTTATAGGACTATGAATAAGAGAACTTATTCGCCAACAACAAGAACAGAGTCTTCAGTACCAAATTCGTTAGCAACGTAAGCATCAGCAGCTTCGTCGTTAACCCAATTTGCACCATCCACGTAGTATTTGAATTTATACTCGTTTGAAGGTTTTACACTTACGGTTAAGGTATAGGCATCTCCTTTGAGAGTCATTTCACCGGCTTTAGGATCCCAATCATTGAAATCCCCAACAACAGCTACAGACGAAGAAGCTTTTTCAGCTGGAAAGCTGAAAGTAACCTTACACGCTGTACGCTTTGGTGTAAATTTTTTAGTAATCATAGAGTTATTTCATTTTGGTTCGTATAGGTAGCGCAAATATACAACTTAATTTCTTTACGTAAAAACTATTTAGTATTTAAAACTATAATGCAATTATTAATAATTACATTAATAATTTATTAAATTCTACCTTATTTGTTTATTAATTAATAATTAAAAACGTTTCAAAGATTAAAGATTAACTTAAAACACCCTTCTA
>CAZIQX010000067.1:4243-14200 GCA_964541325.1 uncultured Chitinophagales bacterium
AAGTAGTTGAAAATCAATAAATAGTGCTTTTCTTAATGAAAAAATAACATGTAATCACCCGAATGTAGAGAAAAAAAGAGCCTTGCTCAGTTTTTTAAATAATGAGCATCAAAAATAGTGGCTACTTCTCTTACTTCTGACACCGTTTCGCAAGCTAAAATTTGTTGTGCAATTGCCTGTGCTTCTTTTAAACTAACCGAAGTTAACGCTCTTTTGACTTCCGGAATGGCGTTGGGAGTCATGCTGAGTTCATGAATCCCCAAACCAACTAACGCAACGGCGATAAACGGATTCGATGCAGCCTCTCCACAAACGGCAAGTGGCTTATTATTTCGTTCTGCTGCGGCATGCATCCATTTAATCCCTTTAAAAACCGCTGGCTGCAATGGGTCGTACAAATTGGCCACCAAAGGATTACCACGATCGGTTGCCATGATGTACTGGGTTAAATCATTAGTTCCGATACTATAATAATGTACGTATTTAGAGAATTGATCAGCCTGCACAATTAAACTAGGTACTTCAACCATAGCACCTAATTGAATATCCGCAACGCCCAATTCCGTTTGAATATCATCAAACTCCATTTTAAAGGCTTGCCATTCCTCTATTATAGCAAGCATAGGTACAAGCAATTTGATTCTACCCGGAAATTTCTGCGCTACTTGCACAATTGCCCTGAGTTGGCATCTCAACAAATCGCGATTGGATAATAAATAGCGGATACCCCGTTCGCCTAAAAACGGGTTGGGTTCAGGCTGACGTCTTCCGGGAAGTTTATCACCGCCAATATCAAACAATCGAATGGTAACAGCGCCTTCAACAGATTCCAAGATTTGAGAATAAAAACGAATTTGTCCGGCCTCTGAAAGTGCATCGCCATCGGTTAATAACAAAGACTCTGTTCTGAGAAGACCAATTCCATCACATCCAAATCGTTTAACATTATCCACTTCTTCTAAAAATTCCACATTTGCTCGAAGGGTAAACGGTGTGCCGCATAACAATTGATTTGGACGCTGAATAACTTGTAAACGACTAGCTTTTTGGGATAACTCTTCTAATTCACGAGATTTAAACGTTTGAATTTGTTCTTCATTGGGATGCACATAAACCCGCCCTTCCAAGGCATCCACAATCAATAAGTCATCATCTTTAACGATACGTGTGATGAATTTTAATCCGATTATCATGGGCAAGTCCATGGCATGCGCAATAATTGCCGCGTGAGATGTAAGTCCACCCTGATTACAAATTATGGCCTTAACACCACTTTGATGAGCTAAAACTACTTCACCCGGCGCAACCCAATCCGCAACGAGTATAGAATTTTCGCTCAAATCAGCTTCGGTATGATGCTGTTGAACGGCACGAATAAGCCTATCTCGTATTTCTTTAATATCCGGAATGCGCTGTAACATATAGTCGTTGCGCGAATGTTCCATGATATCAATGAATTGTTGAAAAGCTTGCCATAGAGAAACATCAGCCGGATTTAACAAGGTAAACAACTGATAATGCGCCTGTTCCATCAGTTCCGGGTCTGCTAAAATCTGAAGCTGAGTTTCAATAATTAAATCAATTTCTGCATTCGTACTTTGTTGAGCTATTTCACGGGTTAAATGGATTTCTTTTTCAATAATATCAATAGCTTCTTGAATGCGTTTCCATTCAGCCTCGCACTGTGGAGCTTGAATCTTAGATTCTGAGAGATGGATTTCTTCGTGATTTAGAACATGTGCCTTACCAATTGCAATCCCTTTAGATGCAACAATGCCAGTGTAATACGGCTGCATGATATGTTGCAATTCCGACTGAGGCATTACATTTCTTCTCCAAAACCGGTTTCAAATAATTGTTGTATGGCCTCAAAAGCCGCTTTTTCATCTACTCCATCTAATTCAACACCTAATACACATCCTTGTTCAGCGGCAAGTGTCATTACACCTAAAATACTTTTACCATTAACCTTATAGCCATCTAAATGAATATGAAACTCTGCTTTAAACTGACTTGCCGTTTTTACTAACGATGAAGCAGGTCGGGCGTGAAGTCCGGCTTTATTTCTAACGGTTAAGGTAGTTTGTATCATAAAAGGCTAAAAATTATTGTTGCCGTAACGAGCCCTGAATGATAGCTTTACCAAACGTTTAATTCAAATATCAAATCGTAAAATTTCCCTATTTTTCACGCCTGAAAGCCAACCTTTGAACAAATTTTCACCATTATGTCAATAACCAAAGAAGATGTGAGCTATGTTGCCGATTTAGCTCGACTAAATCCATCCGAAGCAGAAAAAGAACAACTCATGAAAGACATGAATAAAATTTTGGAGTATATGGATTTACTCAACTCGGTTGACACCTCAGCTGTGGAGCCCTTAGAACATGTTACCGAACTCACAGCTCCTTTCCGCAAAGATGAAGCCCTTGAGCCGCTCAATCACGAATTGGCTTTAAAAAATGCACCTGATGCGGACACCGATTATTTCCGCGTTCCAAAAGTAATTGAGTAGCAACATGACTGTAAAAACCGGTTGGGCTTGGTGGGATGCCCAAAAACCCTACATTCAAACGGCAATCTGTTTGGCTTTTTTGTTTGTTTTGCCCCTATTTATAAGTCCGGACACTATTTTGGGGGATAAACAATTTCTTGCGAGCGATATTGTTCAGTGGCGAGGTGGCGCTCAATCAATCATTGAAGCACGTGAAAAATACGGCTATGAACCTCTTTGGGCTCCCAATATGTATGGAGGCATGCCGGCATATTTCATCAGTTACAAATACGATGTTGCCAACTTGGACACGCTTATAGCCAATGGTTTGCAATTTTTATTTCCTGCCAACTTTTTTTGGGTTGGTTTGGCCGGATTCTTCTTTTTATTCCGTTATGTGGGTGTAGGTCATTTCGCTAGTGTTTTTGGTGCGTTAACCATTGCTTTCACGACCTACATTCCTATCATCATCGGGGCCGGACACAATTCGAAATTTGCCGCTTTTAATTACATCTCTTGGGTCTTGTTAACATTTTTCATGATTTTAAACCAAGACAAGAGAAAACTCCTGGCTCTAGGAGGATTCGCTCTTGCTTTGAGTTTGGAATTACGTGCAGGCCACCCACAAGTCACGTATTATTTTGCCATTTTGATGGGCATCATTTGGCTTTTTGATGTCATCAAGTTAATAAAAGAGAAAACATGGAACGCACTTGTTCAAAAAAATGCGCTTTTTCTAGGAGCTGCTATTATTGCCATAGTTAGCGTTGTGCAACCATACTGGTCAAAAACGGAATTAACCCCCTTTTCTACTCGTGGCGGTTCGGTAACCAACACTTCAAGCGGCCTTGATCTGGATTATGCTATGGCATGGTCGCAAGGTTGGGGAGAACTTTTAACCTTGGCCATCCCAAACAGTTACGGTGGAGCTTCAGGCGATGGAACCTATTGGGGGCCAAAAGCTTTTACAAGTGGTCCTCATTATTTGGGCGCATTAGCATTCTTATTCTTCATTTTTGGGTTGATGTATTACAAAGGTCGCTATAAAACGCCATTGCTCCTTGGAATTGGGTTTAGTGTACTTTTTTCTTTAGGGAATAACTTTTTGTGGTTCAATGAGTTGTTTTTCAACTACTTACCCTATTTCTCTAAATTTCGAACCCCTGAAATGTGGCTGATTGCCAGTGTATTCGGCATGACTTTCATCGCCACTTTTGGTTTAGATTATGTGCTGAATCAAGCATTTGCTGATAAAAAATGGCTTTACGCAACAGCAGGTTCTTTAGCGCTCGGATTGTTCCTTGCACTAGCAGGTTCAGGCTTACTTTCGTTCGAAAAAGATGGTGAAAGACGTCAAATAGCTGAACAAATAGCTCGTTCCAATAATGTATCTGTGAATGATCCGCGGGTACAACAATCAGCCTCTCAATATGTTAACAATCAACTGAAACCGGAGCGAGAAAAAGCTGCCCAAGCTGATGCCTGGCGTTTTGTGATTCTTATTGCATTAGGTGGTGCGTTAACGTATGCAGTGTCTGAACAAAAAATAAAACCGGCTTTTGCTGCTTTAGGTATCCTTGTCATTGCCGCCTATGATATGATTTCTGTAGGTAATCGATACATTCCGGAGTATTCAAAAGTTCCAGACACTTTCAATCAGGAAGTAAAAGTAAAACAACAACTTACTTCGCTTGATGAATTTATACGCGATAATATGTTCGATGAAACTGAAACCTGGCCTTATCGCGCCTATCCCCTTGCATCAAATCCATTTAATAATGCAGCGCCATCGTTCTATTACCCAAGTATTGGCGGATACACGGCTGTAAAAATCGGTGCGTTTCAAGATTTCATTGATGAAGCCTTAAACGACACAGATGGTCTGCCAAGAACTTCCATGCTTTCGATGTTAAATGTGAAATTTATGCCTATTCCGCAGCAAGTTCAGCTACCAGGATTTCACGTTGCGCATAAAGACGAAAAAGGAGTGGTTCTTGCCTTACATGATGTGCTACCTAAAGCATGGTTTGTGTCGGAAACACAAGCAGTTCACACTGCAAAAGATGCATTAGAAGCCATAAAATCTGACTCGTTCAATCCGGCAACTACAGCCATCGTTGAAGGATTGCCTAAAACCTACTCCATAGAGCCTGAAACTCAGCAGGAAGTACAGGTTACGCGCTACGAGCCACGTTTAATTGAAATTAAAACTAAGCATGTAGAAGACAGCTTTTTAGTGCTAAGTGAAGTCTATTATCCGAAAGGTTGGAAAGCACTCTTAGACGGTAAAGAGATTCCTATTTACAAAACGAATTTTATTTTGCGCGGTTTTGAAATTCCATCCGGTGAACACACCTTAACCCTAAGTTTTAATCCGGCGTCGCACGAGCTTGGAAAAACGATTTCCCGGGCGGGTACGATTGGAATTTGGTTGATTTTTTTAGTTGGCTTATTTCTAAGCTATCGAACACCTGAATAGTAAATCTAAAAATAGAAAAGGACGCCTATGACGGGGCGTCCTTTTCTCAGTTTGGCTTATAGACTAAACCTTTGGGTTTAGTTCAACGGCTCCTGTAAGCGGTTAGAACAGGATTCTTTGGGTTGGTTGGTTAAGTTAGTTGAGGATTTAAACCCGGTGTTTCCAACCGGATTTCTTTGGCTTCTTCTTCTTTCGACTTCAACATTTTTCCTTTGATAAAAGCAGGTTCAGCAGCCAATTCATCCAATCCGAAGAATTCAGGATAGGCCACGGTTCCATGTTCATGCTTCTCGATACCAGAAACCTCAGTTTCTTCATCAACGCGTAAGCCAATTACTTTATGAATGGATTTGAACACGATATAACTTGTAACGGCGGTCCAGACTAGAACAGCAACAATACCGAGCAACTGAACGCCTAATTGAGAAAATCCACCTCCAAAAAACAATCCGGAAAAATCAGTTGTGTAAGGAGCTTGAGCAAATAAGCCAACACTTAAGGTTCCCCATGCACCGGCCATGCCATGCACAGGAATTGCGCCAACAGGATCATCAATTTTTGATTTTTCCAATAAAAGTGTTCCGAAATACATCACTACTCCGCCCACAGCACCAATTACTAAAGCTGACGTTGGTGAAACCACGGCGCAAGGAGCTGTAATTGCTACTAGTCCGGCTAATGCACCGTTGAGCGTATATCCTAAATCGGGCTTTCCTGAATGAAACCAGGCTAAGAACATAACCACAGCGGCACCTGCTGCGGCGGCAATATTGGTAGTAACTGCGATACGAGCAAAAGAAAAGTCAGCACCTAAGGTTGAACCGGGATTAAATCCAAACCAGCCGAACCATAAAATAAAAACGCCTAATGTTCCCAAAGCAACAGAATGGCCTTTTATGGGTAGTGCTTTACCATCAACATAGCGGCCAATACGAGGACCTAAAATCATGGTACCAATCAAACCTGCCCAAGCACCAACACTATGTACAACGGTTGAGCCTGCAAAATCGTGAAAACCGAGACCCGATAACCAACCACCGCCCCAAACCCAATGGCCTACAATAGGATAAATGAGTCCGGTAATAAAAACGGTATAAGCTAAATATCCAATGAAATTGGTGCGTTCTGCCATAGCACCGGAAATAATTGTTGCTGCAGTTGCAGCAAAAACCGCTTGGAAAAACCAATCAGCATACATCCAAGAATTTAAGTTTCCATCAGGCAAAATCGCATCTGACAAGAAGAAATTGCTAAATCCAATAAATGAGCCGATTGAATCACCATACATAAAGGAAAATCCTACAGCCCAAAACACGATTGTTCCCAAAGCGAAGTCCATCATGTTTTTCATCATGATATTGGCCACGTTTTTAACACGTGTAAATCCGGCTTCGACAAGAGCAAAACCTGCTTGCATAAAGAAAACAAGAAATCCGGCAATCATCATCCAAAGAAAATCAGCGAAGGTTTTTCCTGATTGTGGATCTGTTTGAAGTAATGATTCTGTCATTTCTAAACTATCGGCTGCGAATCCGACAAGTGGTAAACATAGAACCAAGCCAAGCATTAAAAGTGTTTTTTTCATAGAGCCCCACATTTTGTTAGGTACACGGTTGAGTTGTCCTAAATATTTCATGCTTTTTTATCAATGTCAATAAAAATTTTAGGCTTTATTCGTGATTAACATTGTTTCTTAAGCCATTTTTTCAGAAAAGCGGTTTCAAGCGTTCAATTTTTTTTCGAGCTTTTTAAAAAAATGACTTCATCTTTAATTTTATTAATCCAAAAGTTCATTTCACCTCAATTATTTATTTAAATCATGAGACAATCCCTTTTCTTAGTTCTGATTGCACCAAATCTCTTCTAATTAAGGATCTGTAATTTATCGTGCTTTGCTAGAGGTTTTCCATTTCTTCAGTAATTTGCTGGTATGGATTTATCAAAACGAGTATTAATTCTTTCCTACTATTGGCCACCAAGTGGTGGTTCAGGTGTACAACGTTGGCTAAAATTCACCAAATATTTGCCTTCATTCGGGTGGAAACCCATCGTATATACCCCATCAAATCCTGAAATCCCTATTGCTGATACCGGACTTTACAAAGATATTCCTGAGCAAGCTGAAATTCTCAAACAACCGATATGGGAGCCTTACACTGCCTATAAACGTTTTTTAGGATTAAAAAAATCAGACCGCATTCAAACCGGATTTCTAAGTGAAAAGAAAAAAAATAAATGGGCGGATGACCTTTCCGTTTGGATTCGAGGAAACTTTTTTATTCCTGATGCGCGTCGTTTTTGGATAAAACCTTCCGTTTCTTATCTGAGTAAATGGCTCCAAAATAATCCGGTTGATGCCATTATTTCATCCGGTCCGCCTCATTCCATGCATTTGATTGCATACCAGTTGCGCAAACAATTCGAGATCCCTTGGATTGCCGATTTTCGAGACCCTTGGACAGAGATTTATTATTTTAATGATTTAAAATTAAGTAATTGGGCTGTTAAGAGTCACAAGCGTTTAGAAAACAAAGTTTTATCTGGTACAGATGAGATCATCGTTGTTGGTAAATCTTTGAAAAATGAATTTGCTAAAAAAACGGATAAGCCAATACATGTAATTACTAATGGTTTTGATGATGAAGATTATGCTTCACTTCCAACTCCAAGAGATGAATCTTTTTCAATTGTACATATTGGCACATTTATGCCATCTCAAAATCCAGAAGAATTATTTGAAGTTTTGGCTGAACTTTGTAATGAATATCCCTGTTTTGAAAAAGATTTTAAGCTACGATGTATAGGGAAGTTAGACGTTAAAGTTAGGGATAGCATATCGCGAAGCGGTTTGAACTCAAGTTTTGAGTTTGTGGACTATTTACCCCACAATGAAGTAGTAACCGAACAAAAAAGAGCTGCTGTATTATTGGTAAGCATTAACAGAACAGTAGGTTCTGAAAAGATTTTAACCGGTAAAGTTTTCGAATATTTAGCCGCACGCCGACCTATTCTTGCTCTTGGCAATCCGGACGGCGATTTAGCCGTGTTATTAAAAGAAACCTCATCTGGTAAGGTTATAAATCATCATGATAAAAAAGAAATTAAGAATGAAGTTATTCGTTTATACGAAGATTGGAAATTGGGGCGTGATAAACTGATGGGTGAGGCCTACAAACGATATTCCAGAAAATCATTAACCGGCGATTTAGTAACAATTTTAAATGAAATTACAGGCTTATAAATTCCAACCTTTAGGTGAATTAGAACCCAACGACACCCGCTTTTTTCAGGTGATTTCTCCCGTTCTTCAAAAAAATACCCGATTTGTTATCCTTGGATTCCCCATTGATGAGGGAGTTCGCAGAAATGGTGGACGACCGGGCGCTCGTTTTGCTCCGGATACCATTCGTAACCAATTCTATCGTTGGGTAGCTCCATCGGAAATTGAATATGGAATTCTTGCAGATTTAGGCAATGTGGATTGTTCGGGCTTATCATTAGAGGAAGCTCAAATACGCTTAGGCGAAATCATTGCTGAATTGTTATCAAAAAACCTGTTTCCCATAGTCTTAGGTGGTGGACACGAAACCGCATTTGGTCACTTTTTAGGCTATTCCAACCTAAACCAATCCGTCACTATACTAAATTTAGATGCTCACACAGATGTGCGCCCATTGAAACAGGGTTTGGGGCACTCCGGTTCGCCCTTTTGGCAAGCTATGAATCATCCGTCCAATTGTCTGGAAAGATATCATGTAATTGGCGCTCAACGTTTTTCCGTTTCCAGGCATCATGCAGATAGAGTCCGTACTCGTGGAAGCATACAGTTTAACGATGAATCAATCACCATTCCTAACGTATCAGGGAAAACCTATTTGAGCATTGATTTAGATGTTCTTGACCAAGTTTTTATGCCCGGTGTTAGTGCCACCAATCCAAATGGATTTCAGCCGGAAGAACTAACGGCAATCATACAAGACATTTTTTTTACGAATTCGATTACATCGCTCGACATTGTGGAGCTAAACCCTCTGGTCGACTTAAATAGCATGAGTGCAAAACGGGCGTCGTATTTGTTATTTTTTGTGATTAGTCAGCTTTTACAACGTGCAACGATTTAGCCACTTCATGACCAATTATCAGCTCATTTCCACTTAAATCCAACATGGTAGGGCCATTAAAAGGCTCACGTTTTTTTAGAATCAAACGAGTGTTTGGTTTTAAGCCCAATTCGGCAACATAACGTAAAAAATCAGGTGATTGCTCCTCCAATCGTTGAATGATATACTCTTTCCCAACCTCAGCATCACACAATAAATCACTTTCATAATGAGGAATAGAACCGTCTTTTGCTGGAATGGGGTCACCGTGTGGGTCAAATTTAGGATGACCTAACATGGCGCTAATCGTATCTTCAAATTGTTCAGAGATATGATGCTCTAATTTTTCGGCTTCTTCATGAACTTCGTCCCAGGAGTATCCCATCACTTCACTTAAGTACAGTTCAAGTAATCGATGATGTCGAATAACCTCCAACGCCACTTTTTCTCCCGATTCCGTTAGGGTTACACCGCGATGAGAACGATAATCAGCCAAGCCCATTGAGGCTAACTTTTTTATCATATTCGTCACTGAAGCCGCGGAATAATTCATGGTATCGGCTATCAATTTAGTGTTGGCTGTACCGTGCCGATGTTGCAATTTAAAAATCACTTTCAGGTAATCTTCAATTGCAGGGCTTAGCAAACTCCTAATACTTTGGTTCGATTTCGACAAAACAAAAAATATTGATGTTGTAGCCCATTTTAACAGAGCGGGCATTTGGGTTCTGTACTGTAAACACCTATTTTTTACGGACTGATTCGGCTTGTTACCGGGGGTTTTTCACCACAGTAACGACAACGCTACGAGGCAGTTTACAAAAATAATTAAAAGCGAAACAGCACTTTGTACCATAAAAATACGTGATTGGCGCAAAACTTTA
>CAZIQX010000068.1:0-14135 GCA_964541325.1 uncultured Chitinophagales bacterium
AGAGCCTTATCTAAAGTTCTAAGCCTAAATGCTTCGCTATTACTTGTAAAATAATTATATGCATCTGTATCGGTAAAATCATTTAACGAATTGGTTGCTTCTTCTAATTCGAATTTAAATTTATTCAAAAGAAAATAAATCGCATCCATAAATTGAGCATAATTCTTAAGAGTAACCGAGTTGTATGGTTTTGTTTTTGTTAAATCTAACACTGACTTCATAGCATATGAGTCATATAGAGAAAAGCTTTTAGGGTTAGTTAAAAAAGCAATTTTACTTAACAATGATGTAGTGGATCGGTAATTATTATTTTCCTTTAGAAAAGCATTTGTTTTATCAATTATCTGAATATTGCCAATTAATACTTCAGTAAAAAAACCATAATCTGTAATGATATTTAAAAATGTTTTAGGTGAATTTGAACCTGCTGGCAAATTTCGTCTAACAGAATACTCTCTTAAAAAAGTCTTGAAAATTTTATCTATAAAAAAATCAAATACATCGGCATTTTCTTTTATAGATAAAATTTTTGAAAACGATTTGTGGTAAAAGGCCTCATTTCGATTCCACCAATAGATGGCTTCTTTAGAAGCTGTATTAAATAAATCTTGGTTCATCATACAATAGTCTAGGTATTCTACAGTTTTGTTAGCAAGAAGAATTACGTACCGTTAAAAAATACTTATTTTAGAAGTATGATTATGAAATTCTATTCTAATTAAGCATTTCTATAAAGGTTATGTCAAGTATTTCTAGAAAAGTCGATATAAATGACAGCATATATATATATTCTAACTAAATAGGCGGTATCTGATTCTTCTGCAGTCGCCTTAGCGATTATTTGAGTAGCTTGTGATATCAGGAAGCACGAGCCAAATTTCGAGTTTAAATGGCTTGATTGTTTGCAACATTTCAATAAAATTAAGTTTTTTGTTTTTCTTAAAAAACGTTAACTGTTTACATTAATAATAATTTGAACTATTTATGGACGCTGAAAAAGTATTAATTATAATTGGGGTAGTTATTGTACTTTTTTTTAGTTGGTATTTTGGTCGACCTCGTTGTAATAAATGCAAGAGTTTTAATGTGAAGCTCTTAAACCAAAAAAAAGTTGATCAATACACTCAAATGGTTAAAGTTTCTGAACGAACTTCCACAGGTAAAAGCAGGCAAAGGCATGTGAGAAAAACATTTGTTGAAATTAGAGAAAGTTATCAGTGCATAGATTGTGGTAATGCTTTTTCTAGAAATGTAAAGAGAGAAAAGTAAGAACGTTTATCATTTAGTTCCCAAAAATAAAAAACCCCAAGAACCGTCAAGTCCTTGGGGCTAAATGATTTAAAAGATGGCACACTCGTAGGGATTCGAACCCCAAACCTTCTGATCCGTAGTCAGATGCTCTATCCAATTGAGCTACGAGTGCGTTTCAAGGACGGCAAATATACTGAGTATCGGGCTAATAAAGCAAGAGGGATTTTTAAAGAACGATAAATTCGGATAATCTCGGTTCAATTTTTTTATGCACGTACATGCATCCGCCAAAAAACAAAAAAGCCCGTCATGCGACAGGCTTTTTGTACTCATTAAACGAGATTAATAGCGATAATGATCCGGCTTGTATGGACCATCAGGAGTTACACCAATGTAGGCTGCTTGTTCAGGATTGAGTTCATCCAACTCAACGCCAATTTTTTTCAAGTGTAAACGAGCCACTTTTTCATCCAAATCTTTTGGAAGAACATGAACCCCAACAGGAAACTCATGAGTTCTTGTCCACAGTGCGATTTGAGCCAACACTTGATTGGTAAAACTGTTCGACATCACAAACGCTGGGTGACCAGTGGCGCAACCTAAGTTTACTAAGCGTCCTTCAGCTAATACATATAATGTATTTCCGTTTGGTAGGGTAAATGCATCAACTTGTGGTTTGATATTGGTGCGTGTAGCATTGTTTTTTAACCAAGCTACCTGAATTTCAGAATCGAAGTGACCAATATTACAAACGATAGCTTGGTCAGGCATCAGTTCAAAATGTTTGTTAGTGATAACATCTTTACAACCTGTAGCTGTAACAAAAATGTTGCCCACTTTAGCAGCATCATCCATTTTCATTACACGATACCCTTCCATCGCAGCCTGAAGCGCACAAATTGGATCAATTTCGGTGATGATCACATTAGCACCCATATTACGAAGGGCTGCAGCTGAACCTTTTCCAACATCACCGTAACCGGCAACAACTGCGGTCTTACCAGCAATCATCACATCGGTAGCACGCTTAATACCATCAATTAAGGACTCACGACATCCGTACAGGTTGTCAAATTTTGATTTGGTAACCGAGTCGTTTACGTTAATTGCAGGAAGAGGGAGCGTTCCGTTTTTCATGCGCTCGTACAAGCGGTGAACACCGGTTGTAGTTTCTTCTGATAAGCCTTTAATGCCTTTAACTAATTCAGGATAACGATCTAGAACCATATTGGTTAAGTCGCCACCATCATCTAAAATCATGTTCAAGGGTTCGCCATCAAAGTATAACGTTTGCTCAATACACCAGTCGAACTCTTCTTCATTCATACCTTTCCAGGCATAAACAGGGATTCCGGCGGCTGCAATAGCTGCTGCGGCGTGGTCTTGTGTTGAGAAAATATTACAAGAAGACCATTTTACGTCGGCACCTAATTCTACAAGAGTTTCAATGAGAACGGCAGTTTCTACAGTCATGTGTAAACAACCGGCAATACGAGCGCCTTTAAGAGGTTTTTCATCACGATATTCTTCACGAAGCGCCATTAAACCAGGCATTTCGGCTTCTGCAATTTTGATAGCTTTGCGTCCCCAGTCGGCCAGGCTGATATCAGCGACTTTGTAAGGGAGTTGTTTTTCTTGAAGCATGTATATGTTTATTTGATAAGTTAAAATTCTAAGCCTGCAAAAATACGGGTTTTAAAGGGGACTCACAAAGCATATGAATTATCAAGCATGTCAAAAGAAAAATATGTATAAATGCAAAGTTTAAAAAAAGCCATAATTGGTATTTCTGTTAAAATTCAGACGGCTGATTGTAAGTTTAATTATCGGCTAATTGTAAATTTATATGCCGGCTAACTGCAAATTAAAGTGTCTGCCAAAGATGACTGATTGGAATTCCATAAATATCATCGCCAAAGGATTGAACATACTCACCGTCAAATAAGATGATTCCACCGGCAAAGGAATCCGGATGATGTTCTTTAAAGCGCCGTATAGAACGTAGGTCGCTTTGATGAATACTTGCCGCAGACTTTACTTCAATACAGAAAATCTGACCATTACTTTGCTCTACAATCAAATCAATCTCGTAGTCATCCCGATCGCGATAATGAAATAACTTTGTGTTATCATCAAACCAGCTGAGTTGTCTTCGGATTTCACTTACGACAAAACTTTCAAGTACGGGTCCGAACTTGTGATAGTTTTTTTGTAGGTAATCAGTTGTATAGCCTAGTATGGCCATCAATAATCCGGCATCGCTAATATGTAGTTTGGGAGTCTTTACCAATCTTTTTTGATTATTCATGAACCAAGGTTCCAGAAAATCGACAAGAAACAGACGATGCATCAAAGTCATGTAATGATCGATTGTTGGGCGCGTAAACTGAAAGGCTCGAGCGAGTTCGCTTACATTCGTAAGCTGTGCTGTTTGGGTTGCCATCAATCGGAATAGTTTAGGTATCTGATCTAAGCCGCTTATTCGCGATATATCATTGATATCACGCTGAATTAAAGCATTTAAGTAATTGTTGTACCAACGTTTTCGCCGATTCCCTTCGCGATAAATAGCCGCCGGAAAACCACCACGTTCTGCACGCTCGATAAGTTCAGTTCCTAGTCGCGATACTTTTTTTTCTGAAAAATCTAACTGAAACAGGCGCTCAACAAATGTAAGAGACTGCTGTTCAATTTCTAATTGGGATAAAGGGTGCAATCGCAAAACCTCCATACGTCCGGCGAGAGAGTCCGACATTTTTGGGAGCAAAAGAACGTTGGCAGAGCCTGTAAGTATAAAGCGCCCCGGTTTGCGATCTTTATCTATGTTATGTTTAAGGGCTACAAAGAGCTCCGGAATTCGCTGGATTTCATCAAGAATAACACGTTGGGGCAGTCTATCAAGAAAACCTACAGGATCTTCTTGTGCTGCTAGTAACGTTGTAGGGTCATCAAAGGTGATATAATTATAGCTAGGTTCTGCCGATTGTGCCAATGTAGTTTTTCCACATTGCCGCGGCCCGTGTATAAGAACGGCTGGAGTATCTTGCAATGCTTCAAGAAGAAGTAATTCTAATGGACGATTTAATAAGCTATTAACGTCTAAATACATGATAATCAATAAAATGTGTTCCGGCTAAATGCAAATATACTATACGGCTAGTTGAAAATCTACTTATCGGTAATCTGCAAGAAATCAACCGGCTAGTAGTAAGTATAAATCTCGGCTAATTGTAAACAAACTATACGGCTAGTTGAAAATTAAAGCTTCGGCTGATTACAACTCAAGGCTAACTATTCTTAAAAATGAATCCTTTAAATCGTGCCTATGAATTCGTAGCTACAGGATAGTATGTATGCTTTTAGGGAATTCATTCCTATTTTTGCGTGTTTAATGCTGCATATCAACCTGTATTATCCCGAAAAATGGCTAAAAAGTTTAATGTACCTGAGTTTTATCAATCTCCAATTATCAGAACGATAAAAGATAAAGCTCAGATTCTCGATCCTCGTAAAAAAGAATTAAAACCAAGTGTTCTCGATTTTGGCCCTGTACGTTTTTTAATTCCTCGCCATTTTGGTTTTTGTTATGGCGTTCAAAATGCAATTGATATTGCTTATCGCACAGTAGAAGAAAAACAGGGTAAACGCATTTATTTATTAAGTGAAATGATTCACAACCCCGATGTTAATGCTGATTTACAGCACAAAGGGGTCCAATTTTTATACGAAACCGACGGTACTCCTAAAGTAAACCTTGAGGAACTAACACCGGACGATGTGGTAATTGTACCCGCTTTTGGTACTACTGTTGAGCTTCAAAAGCAATTAGAATCGCTTGGAATCGATCCGTACAGCTACGACACAACCTGTCCTTTTGTAGAGAAAGTATGGAAACGTGGTAAGCAGATTGGAGAAAAGGGGTTCAATATTGTAATTCATGGAAAATATCAGCATGAAGAAACACGAGCTACATTCTCTCACGCTGCCACCCACTCTAAAGTAGTTGTGGTTTATAATGTTGAAGAAGCTCAGATTTTAGCGGATTGCATGTTAGGTAAACGAGGATTGGATGACTTTCAAACCCACTTTGGGCACAAATCAACACCTGGGTTTAATCCACTAACAGATTTAGAGTTTTTTGGGGTGATTAATCAAACTACGATGTTAGCCACGGAGACCCAAGAAGTAATGGATGTTCTTCGAAAAGCAGCATTGGAAAAATTTGGTGAGCCCAATGTTTCTCAGCACTTTGCTGATACCACAGATACGTTGTGTTACGCAACCAATGAAAATCAATCAGCTACATTAGCTTTACGAGAAGAACCGGCTGATTTGGCATTGGTTATCGGTGGTTATAATTCATCGAATACCTTGCATATTGTAGAGCTATTAGAGCACAAAATGCCAACTTATCACATTCGAAATGCCTCTGAGTTTGAAAACGCCTCTTTGATTCATCATTTTTCACAGTGGGATAAGAAGATGCATCAAACTTCAAATTGGTTACCAAGCATAAATCCACTTACAATAGCCATTACAAGTGGCGCTTCTTGTCCTGATGCTTTGGTGGATGAAGTAATTCTTAAAATAGTTGCTTTGTTTGAGGGAACCCGAAGCCTTGAAGAAGCTATGTTGCCCTTCCAAGATTAAAGCTAGTCGTATTTATCTTAAAATCAGCAAATGTCTCTTTCCATAGTACGCTAAGGAGTTGCTGAAGACCTGTTTTAGTTTTTACTTGAAACTACATTGTAATAAGAAACACGTTTAGGCTGATATGATCGAATTCTCAAATGCAAATTTGGAACCAGATTTTTGATGGTTGGCGTTACAAATCCGGTTGAGTCTCGCTCAACTTCCTTAAAATTAACGTATGCAGCATACGGAATTACTTCTTGCGAAGAGGCATATTCATCAATAGGAACATCATAGCGTATGGAGATAACAGCCGGATTGTACTTTACTTCTACATCTTTCGGTAGCCCCTCTGTTCGCACAAAAACGCGAATTTCACCCTCTGTAAACTCAGAAACACGTCCACGATAACGAACTGTATTCTGCTGTAATTGAATAAACTCATTAGGTTGGATGAGTTTTAGTTCCAAATCAAGACTTTGTTTTACATCAGTTACGGTTATAGGTTCACTACTGATTTCTGTTATGGATTTAAGTAAATTAGCTGCACCTTCAATGGTTACACTATCCGGATAAACGCGTGGTGCGTCTAAAAAACTATGTTGTGCCCGAAAACTCACATCTACTTGAGGCTTAACGGGGACTCGTTTTTGGATATTTTCATCAAAATCGAGCGTAACAACAGAAGGCTCTACTTTAATTAAATTCACATTAGGGTACGAAACCATTAAACGGCGCGCATATTCAAAAAGATTTAAGCGTGGATTTTTCGAATCGCTGTTTAAGGGAATTTCTATGTTAGGTTCACCATTATATAAATTCATCAGCATCCATCCTTCACCGTTAACACTCAATTCAACGGTTTCAATAAATTTTTCTGACTGTGCCAAATGATCTGGAATATTTGAAATTTGAACAGGCACATTCATGGTAAGCTCAAATTCTCTTCCTAAGTTCACCAAAGCCCACATAGCAACGGCAAATATATAACATATCAGATAAATGGTTATGCGTTCTCTACTCGACATGCCCGGACCATCGCCTTCATCAGGTCGAATTAAGCGCTCCCATCTTAGTTGAAGCCAATTATTCAATTGTTTAATTATGTTATCGTTTGAAGCCATTATTCTTTTACAATAATCTCAGAGAGCACTTCCTCACCCACTGATTGGTTTAATTTATTCAAAATAATGTAGCGTTGTACATGAACTTCATGCCTCCACAAGCTGTTTTTCATAAAAACAATCAATTTAGTCCCCTCACTTCGTACTTCACGTGTTTCGAGCGCAATTCGTTCCCCTACGATTTCATTCCAGTTTGTAATGGCAAGTGCACGTTTTATTTGTTTTTTGTTAGGGATGGTATCAAAAAAATCATGGAGTGCTTTCCCCAGCGGTTCGGGTTTTCTACGGTATAAACTCATGAAACTATTCCTCCTGAACTTACACTAAACAATTTATTTTTAAAGGACTCTTCAAGTACAAAGTTGCCAAATAAATGTGGATTTGCAGCCGTAATAAATGTTTGTCCCTCATGCAGTTGAAGCATCTCCAAAAGTACGCTTATTTTATGAGGGTCTAGATCGCCAAACATATCATCCAATAAAAAAATGGGCAAGTCATCGAGTTCGTTACTTAGATAGAGTAACTCTGCCAATTTAAGGGCGATAGTGAAAAGTCGGTGCTGACCTTGAGAGCCAAATTTTCGTAACTCAATATCATCAAGAAAAAAAATAAGATCATCACGGTGTGGGCCGATTGATGAGTATCCTCGTTCAACTTCCTTTTCTTTGTTATCCTCAAGGAGTTGTAAAATTCGAGTTGCAACGGATTCTTGTGAACTATCTACTTCAGAATCCTGACTTTTATACTCAAAACGGGGAACTAAATTAACGGATGCAATTCGTTCGTAGGCTTCTTGCAAATATTTCTCAAAAACACGTAGAACTTCTTTTCTTTTCAGAATGATTTTAGCCCCCAAATTAGCTAACTGATGATTCCATGGTTCTAAATACGTTTCCCGAATTGTATCGGAAAGTGAGGGGTTTGCAAGTAAGGCATTACGCTGTTTCACTACTTTTCTGTAGTCCATTAAATCGCTCAGATAGGTGTGAGAAAGCTGAGAAATCATGGAATCCAAAAAACTGCGTCGTTCAGTTGGACCCTCTGCGGTTAAACCGCGATCTTGCGGGGAAAGAACCACAATAGGAACCCGACCAATCAAATCCGATAATCGAGGCAGGGGACTATCGTTCACAAAAAATGATTTACCATCTCCGCGTTTGTATTGGCATGAAATACTGAAGTCTGCTCGAATGTTTCCCGAAAACTGTCCGTAGAGTTTAAACTCGGATTCACCTTTTTGAACCACAAATTGATCACTTGGGGTTACGAAACTCCTACTCATGCACAACACATGAATGGCATCAATCAAGTTGGTTTTGCCTGATCCATTTTTCCCGAGTATCAGGTTGATATGTGGTGCAAATGCAACACGGGTTTTGGTGTGATTTCGAAAATGAGTAATCTCAAGCTGATTGATACGCATGCTGAATGATAAAAAAACAGGGCGACTATTTTGGATATAATCGCCCTGAATTCAATCAAAATATAAGTAAGCCAGGTTATTTTTGTGTCTGAACCGGAGCGGCCAACTTCATTTCATCAACTAAACGTCGCTGACCATACAGTTCTTCTGTAATGAATAAAATGTAACGCATATCGCAGGTTATCATGCGCTTAAGTTCGGTATCGAAGTAATAATCGCCGAAAACGCCTTCAATATTTCCATCAAAAGCAACTCCTACAACTTGGCCATACGCATTTAACACCGGGCTTCCTGAGTTTCCACCTGTAATATCATTGGTAGATAAGAAGTTCACAATTAGGTTGCCATTTGAATCTACATACTTACTTACGGGAGTATTAGAAGCTTTTTTATCAGCAACATACTTCAACATTGCTTTGGGTACATCGAAAGGCTCAACGCCGGTATCTTTAGCTAAAACGCCATCTAATGTGGTTGTAGTGGTGTAATAAACTCCGTCAGCAGGTTTATAGCCTGTTATTCTACCACCACTTAAACGTAAGGTGAAGTTGGCATCGGCATAAATAGTTGAATCGTTGCTCATTTCCATCATTCCACGCACATAAGCAGGCATAGCGGCTTCAAGAATAGCATAGTGACTGGCAAAAGCAGGTCTACTTTCAGCTAATTGCTGTTGGAGTCCTTTTGCAAGTGCATAAAACGCATCAACGGGTTCTTTTTTGAGATTTTTCTTTTTCCCCTTTGTAAGCTTTTCAGCTTTTTTCTTGTTAAAAAGAAGGGATTCTTTTTGTTGAGTTTGAATAAAAGTTTCTACGATTACCTCTGCAGAAGCATCTATTTTTGTTGGATTTAAAATGTTACGAACATATTCAGGGCGAATGTCATCCGGTAAATTGTAAAGCATTTCTAGGTGACCTTTTAATGTAATCCACTCAGCATCGGCATTTTTAGCAAACTCGGTGCGGAAACTCGCAAGTTGTTTCAAAAGACTGTCGCGGTCGGTTTTGGAGAATTTTTTGATAGAATCAGTCTCAATGAAATCATAAAACGGTTTCAAGATCGAAGCTGCACTTAAAATGCCATTATTTCGCATAGTATAAACGCCGGAATACACTAAATCGCCTGTTTTGTTGGCAATTTGATACGCTTTTTCAAGTGTAGGAAATACATTGCCATACTCAGCGGTACGAGCAGAATCAGCTGCAATCCAGGCTTTAAAAGCAAGTTCATCTTGTTTGCGACGTTCAACAATAGAATAGTTTTTGAATCCCTGTTGAATACCTTGAAAATATTTAAGTGTGTTAGCCACAGAAGCTCTGTCGGATGCATTCTCTACGGCTACTTGTTCATCTAAGGATGCTGCATATTCTAAACCATCTAATAAGGATTGAAAAGCTTGAATGATATATTCATTTCTGTGATGTTGATAAAAATCGAAGGCAAAACTACTTTCGTAGCGATATGTACTTCCGGGGAAACCTAAGGTCATTACAAAGTCATTATCCTGAACACCCGCAGTACTTACCTCTAAGAAACGAGTAGGAGTGTAAGGAATGTTTTCTGGATTATATGCTGATGAGGAGCCGTCTTTGCTTACATAAGCACGCAAAAAGGAAAAATCGCCGGTATGTCTTGGCCACATCCAATTATCAATGTCTCCACCAAATTTCCCGATTGATGAGGGCGGTGCAAACGCAATTCGAACATCGCGAATAACTTTGTAAACAACCATGTACTGTTTATTTCCGGAAAAATAATCATCTATTTCAGCAACTAAATCGGGATTGCCGGCAACTCGTGCATTGGTGAGTGAATCTCGAAGGGTAGATTCATTGGCTTCAGTATCAGCATCTCTCATTGCTTTCAGGGTTCCTGTAACTTCGGTTTGCTCAATCGGGATGTACAGAAAATAACCTTTCGCTTCAACTTCATCGGCTAAAGTGGGAGCAAAGAAACCATCACGCAAGTAGTTTTTTTCTGCTGAACTTGCACTTGCAATAGCATCATAAGCAACGTGGTGATTGGTTAAAATTAAGCCCTGTGATGAGATGAATGAGCCGGTTCCACCGCCACCTTGACCAATATTGACCCGAACAATAGATTCATTTAATGATGGAAGTGAGTCACTATAAAAGGATTCAGGGGAGAGCTTTAAACCTTTGGACACCATTTCTGCATGAACAGCCCCGTTAATTTGTGGAAGCAACCACATTCCTGAATCATCAGGAGTTTTTTGAGCTTGCAAAGCTGAGGTGATAGTAAAAAATACTAAAGCGCTTAAGGCAAGTTTTTTTAATGATTTAAATAACATGTTTTGCATAAAGTATAGTGAATGTATCGTATCCTTAAAAAATAAGGTAGTTTTAGCTTAAATATAGAGTATGAAACGTATTATTTGTGAATAAAATTGGTCTTGTTCCGTGCTTTGAAGCAAACAAGGTTTCATTTGCATCCCCGATTGGCTTATATTCCGTCGAATTTTAAATCAATATATCGTATGGCAGTATTTCAAGAAAAATTTTTCTATTTATGTCAGATTCCTTTGAGTGCTGAAGGACCGGAAGACGTTCAGATTATCACTCAGGCAGAGGATTCCAATGATTTTCCTCGTGTTTTTCAAGAGTATGAAGCACGTCGTCGGCATGCTTTTAACAATGAAGAATTGTACAGTGTAGTTCGCGCTGATGAAATTAACTTAATTGTGAGAAATACTAGTCCTGAAACAGCAAAAGTTCAGGCTTTTGAAGAGGCAACTTCTGAACTCATAACCAATTTGCAACATCGAGTGATGCAAAACGGTGATAAAAATGCTCAATCTATTCTAAAAACCGTTCACGGCATCGAAGTTGAAATCAAATAAGAGAAGGCCTTTACTAAACAAAAAAAGCTCGATTTTCGAGCTTTTTTTGTTTAAACCGGTACGGCATCAATTTTGATTTTAGCCATTTCCCCTTCGCGAGCAAATTGAATGCTTTCGAAATGATGGGCATATTGGCTGAGTTGTGAATCCCACTTGGCCAAATATGCATCGGATGAATCAGGGTCGTGATGCGTTAAGTATAAGTTTTTCACATTGGTTGCTATGGCCAACTCTACGGCTTCTTCCCAAGCTGAATGGCCCCAATTACGTCGTGGCCCGTAGGTTTCTCTTGAGTACTGTGCATCATGAATAAGTACATCAGCATCTTTGAAGAATTCAATCAAATGATCGTAAAATGAATTGCGCATACCATTTGTAACAGGTACTAATTCATTATCAGGACAAAATACAATGGTTTTGCCACCAATGTGAATTTTGTAAATAGCGGTAGCAACCGGGTGGTTTGCTAGCATAAACTCAATCTTATACCCGTCATATTCCTGCAAATGATAACTCTGAGTTTCATAATTGATATGAGCCATCAACATTTCGGGAGTTACCGGAAAATAGGTGTACGTCATTTGTCCGGCTAAAACATCACGACAATCACCGCCAAGTTGCTGAGGGAGGTGAATAGTAAACTCGTTATCAGGAACATAAAAAGGTTTAAAAAACGGGAATCCCTGAATATGATCCCAATGAGGGTGCGTAATAAAGATATGACCGGAGGCTCGTTTTTTCTTGGCCATAATTTGATTTCCAAGATTTCGTATGCCTGAACCGCTGTCTAAAATCAAATATCGGTCGGTATTCGGGAGAACAACTTGAACACAAGTGGTATTCCCACCATAAATCATATTTTCTTTATTGGCACAGGGTGTTGATCCACGAACGCCCCAAAACACAACTTTTACTTCAGGAGATAAGGCGTTACTGATTAATTCCCCCAAACGTTCCTGATTTAAAGGTTTGTGGATAAAGGCTTCAGCACCATTTTTAAGGGCTATCTCTTTTTCAATATTAAACTCACGAGTTGTGAGCATAATAACAGGTATTGAGCCATAAACGGCATCTTCTTTAATAACCTGACATAGATTAAGACCACTACCATCGGGGAGATGTAAATCGAGTAGAACTAAATCAGGTTTAAGATCTTTTACCTTTTCAAAAGCCCCATCGTAACGGTTGTGTGAAAAATATTCGTAACCTTTAGCATGAACAACAGCACCAACAAATTCACACATAGTGAAGTCGTCATCAATCATTAAAATGCGTTTTGTACGATTTTCTTCCACAACCTGTTCTGTTGAAATGTTTCCTTAAAGTGTTATGAAAACACATTACCTTGAGTAAGGTAATATGTTCCATATTTGCCAATCAATTCATTAGATTTTTCTAATCTACTGATTTTTTCCTGATTCCAAATCAGCCTTAACCTCTTCAATTTCTGCATTAATAGCATTCAATTCTTGCTGAAGTTGAGCAATTTTGGTGTCAATCTCATCGCGTAAAGCTAAACCTTTTTTGTTTGGTTTAATAAACGTTTTCGTATCTGCGTAGTTTAATATTGTTTCATTGAGTTTTTCAGCTTGTTTTTTCAGCTTATTCAACTTCTGTGATTTAGAGAAACCGTCTCTTTTGTCAGAACCGCTGTTGTAGCCGGTGCTTTCTCCACGGTGTTGTTCACGAGAGCGTTTGTAAATAACATCGCAGGCATCCTTAAACATTTTGTACACTTTATCTTTCATTTTTATAGGTACAAAACCAATAGCATTAAATTCGGCCTGAATTTGTTTTACTTCTGCTAAGGCTGCAGCTGCATCTTCGGTTTCGTGAAGCGCTTTAACTTTTTCAATTAAATCACGCTTTTTCTGCAAATTATCTTTTTCTTCCGAGCGAATGTCTTTTTGTTGTTGACGCTTACGAGCATAGAAATTATCCATAGCTTTTTTGAAGCGTTGCCAAACTTTTTTGGTTTTACGGCGAGGAACTGGGCCGATTTGTTTCCACTCATCCATAAGCTTTTGAAATTGCTGATTGGCTTGTTTCCAATCTTCCAATTCAGCTAACTCTTCTGCTTTTTCGCAAAGTTTTACTTTGAGATCGTAATTGGTTTTTTCCTGATCCTTAATTTCATCAAGATGCTCATTCTTGTAATTATTGAATGCATCAGAAGCTGCTTTAAATTCATTCCAGAGTTCATCGGCTTTGTCGGGTGCAACATTACCGATTTCTTTCCAGTCTTTATGCAATTTGTTTATTTCACGTGCGGCTTCGGCTAAATCATCGGTCTTTTGAAGCGCTTGAGCTTTTTGAATTAAGCTGCGTTTTTTCTTTTCATTCGCTTCTAATTCTTTGCGATACTCGGTGTTTAATTCCAGCTTTTTGGCATAAAATTCGTCTTTTAATCGTTTGAACTCGTTCCAAACTTCATCTGCTTTTTCAGCTGTAACTCTACCAACCTTGCGCCAGTCTTTCATTAGTTCTTCGAATTGAAAATCAAGCTGAGCCCAATCATCAACTGTTTCAGTAATTGAAGCGTTTAACTGTTTTAGGCGGTCAATTACATAAAATTTTCCCTCTAAATTCAGTTCTTCTTGTTCTTTTCTTTTTACTAAAAACTCAACACGATTACTTTCAAAGGTCTCGAGTAAACTTTCATATTTCTTGTTTAATTCCTCAACAAATTCTTGTGGAACGTGTCGGATTTGTTCCCATTTATTTTGGATAGAACGCAATTCTCCTTGGGCCATCCATTTTTTACGCTCAATGAGCTTCTCGATTTTTTCTAACAAACTACGCTTAGCTTCAAGATTTTCTTTACGCTTTTTATCCATTTCAGCGT
>CAZIQX010000069.1:0-8740 GCA_964541325.1 uncultured Chitinophagales bacterium
TGGAATCGAGTGCTCGTGGGTTTAACATTTCCATCAATTCGGATATTGATAATCAGGTATCACGAGAAATTAAAGCCGTTGCTAACGAAGAAGTAAACAAAGTTAAACGACAAATTCAGGCTAAAGTGGATGCTCAGGTAAACGCTAAAAAGCAGGAGTTGAACAACCTAATCAGTGACCAAAAACAAAAGTTGGAAGCTCAAAAGAAAGATTTGGAAGCCAAAGTAAATGCTCAATTAGCCGCGGTTGAAGCTAAAAAGAAAGAATTGGAAGCCAAAAAAGATGCCCTTATCAAAGAGGGTGCGAATAAAGCCAAAGACTTGTTGAAGTCAAAAATTAAGTTTTAAGGTTTGATTATGAAAGCCCTCATTAAGCCGTACGTTCGTAAACAGTTAGATTTTCTGGCTTTACTCCAAGAAGCTATTCCATCACAAATAAGTAATGAATGGGTTCATGATTTACGATTGGCACACAAGAAATTACGTACGGCTTACTTATTGATGGAGTGGCTTTCTCCTGATGCAATCTCAGCTAAAAAATTGTGGAAACCTTTTAAAGGCTTACATGAGTCGAGTGGCGCTTATCGTGATGTGTGTGTGATTCTTAATTTTATCACACAAAAAAAAGACAGGTATCCTGAATTGTCTTTGATCGTTACCGAGTTTCTTCAGGCTCGACAAGCTGAGTATCATGAATCACTACTTCGTCAGCTCAAAAAACTGACTATTCCTGACAAAAAAGAAATTCGCAAAACCTTTAAAGAACTGGATGAGGTAAAAAAGAATAAGGAAGTGATGGAGCTGATGAATCTATATGCTCACGAAATTATCTCTGCAATTTCCCGATCGTTGATTACCCGAACTATTAGTGATGAAACCTATCACACTATCCGGAGAAGCTTAAAAACCTTGTACTATACGATTCGCTTGATTCGCAAAGAAGATCATAAAGATCGTTTACTCATTGAACCGAAGTGGTGTAAACCTATTGCTGAGCTATTGGGCGACTGGCACGACCGGGTAAATGTGGGTATGGTGTTGGATCAACTGGTCTTGCAAGAGGATATCATTTGGGATGAACCTCTGAGCGCTCAACTCACTGCATTTCGGGAGGAAATCAACCTGGAAAAAGAACATTATATTAAAGCATTTCATCGGGGATTCGAATATTTAATAACGGAAATTGAGGAAAAACTTTAACAAGAGATTAGGAACGTTCTAATCATACTCTGATATATCACTCCGAATTACGAGTTAGCAAACTGAAACTCAATCGGTTACAAATTAGGTCTTATTCGTTCCCCAAATCTGAAATTCTAATGAGTGTAAAAAAATTTTGCACTGAGAACGGACTCATTTTAAGTATAGTTACGCTCGTATCACTCATTTATCAACTTAAATCATATAGATATGAGAACTATATACTCAAATAAAGTAAAGTTTATGCTTGTTATGTTTTTTGGGTTACTTTCCCTTAAAGCGAGCGCACAGAACGATGCTTTCGTTCAAGTCATACACAATGCTGCTGACCCTGCCGCAGCTGTAGTCGATATTTACGTCAATGGAACGAACACCCTTGATGATTTCGAATTCAGACAAGCAACTGAATTTCTAGCTTTACCTTCAGGTGTTGAAATTGAAATCGGTGTAGCTCCAGGTAATTCTGCGTCAGCTGATGACATCATTGCTACATTCACCTACACTCTTGAAGCCAATCAATCATACATATTAGTCGCAAATGGACTTTTGGGCGATGAATTCTCTTCAAATCCTAATGACATAAGCACAGCGTTTGATATTAAAGTAATTGCAGATGTAAATCGAGAAGTGGAAACTACCAGCAACGTCGAATTTCTCGTATTTCACGGTGCAACTGACGCTCCTTCTGTAGATGTTCGCGCTCGTGGTGTGGAATCTCTTTTAGTTGAAAATGCTCCCTATTTTGCGAATACAGGCTACTTAAGTGTGCCTGCTGCTGCTTACGAATTAGATGTTTTAGTTTCAGGAACAGAAACAATTGCCTACGCTGTTAACGCTGACCTTTCCGGTCTTGCTGACAATGTAGTAACAGTTTTAGCTAGCGGATTTTTGAATTCTAAAAACAATAGTTTAGGTGCACAATTTGGTTTAATCGCTGTTTTAGCTGACGGAACTGTGGTAGAATTACCTTCAAAAACAGCTCAGATTCAAGTTGTTCACAACGCTGCCGACCCTGCTGCCGGAATAGTTGATATCTTTTTAAATGGTAGTTTAGGCGTTGATGATTTTGAGTTTAGAACAGCAACCGGATTTTTAGAAATCCCGGCTTATCTACCTTTCATTGTTGATGTTGCGGGTCCTGATGTGGCTGATGTAACGGAGTCTATCGCCACTTTTGAAACTACATTTGAAGAAGACACACGTTATACCATTTTTGCAAACGGAGTTTTGCAAGATGGTTTTTCAGCCAATCCAAACGATGAAGACATTGCATTCAACCTTTTTGCGGTTGAAAATCCCGCAGAATCAGCAAGTGATGCGAATACTGTTTCATTTAAAGTGTTTCATGGCGCAACAGATGCACCCGGAGTAGATGTGTTTGCTCGTGGTGTGGAAGCAGCTTTAGTTTCCGGCGCAACCTACGGCGCTGCTAGCGATTACATCGAAGTGCCTGCCGCAGCCTATGAACTGGATATCAACGTAGCCGGAACCGAAACCGTTGCCGCTGCTTTTGATGCCGATTTATCCGGACTTGGCGGTGGTGTTGCTATTGTTGCTGCAAGTGGTTTTTATGATGTAAGTGAAAACAACTATGGTGCTCTTTTCGGTTTAATCGCTGTATTAGCAGATGGTACCGTGGTAGAATTACCTTCAAAAACAGCAAAAGCTCAAGTTATTCACAATGCCGCTGACCCAGCAGCTACTGTTGTAGATATTTATGTAAATGGTGCTCTTGCACTTGATGATTTTGAATTTCGTCAGGCAACTGCATTCCTCGAATTCCCGGCATATTTACCCATCGAAATTGGAGTGGCCACTCCTAACAGTGAATCAATCGATGATGCTATTGCTTTATTCGGTTATGGTTTAGAAGAAAATGTTAATTATGCCTTAATCTCAAACGGTGTACTAAACCCTGAAGAATTTACTGCAAATCCTGATGACGAAACTATTGGTTTTGACTTATTTGTGATGTCGGAAGTTCGTGAAGAAGCGCTTGAAGCTACCGAAGTTGATTTAGTGATTTTCCACGGCGCTACGGATGCACCGTCTGTTGATGTTGCCGTTGATGGAACCGAAATCTTCTTGGTTGAAAATATGCCGTATGGTTTTGCCTCTGATTATGTTTCCGTTGATGCCGATGCTTACCGTCTAAACGTGAATGTTGCGGGAACAACCACAACCGCTGCTTCCTTTGATATTGATTTAAGCAATCTTGGGGGATCATCAGCAATTGTGTTGGCTAGTGGTTTCTTAACTCCTGAAACGAATAACGATGGTGAAGCTTTTGCATTAGTGGCTGTTTTAGCCGATGGAACAACCGTAACCTTTAATGCTATTGGAACTTCTGTTGCGGATAACTTGGCTGAGGAAGGATTACCGGGGAGCTTTACACTTCGCGGAAATTACCCAAACCCATTCAACCCAAGTACAAACATTCAGTTTGATTTACCTGTCCGAGCTGATGTAACCTTGAACGTGTTTAATGTGTTGGGTCAACAAGTTATGACAATGACAAGAAATGGCATGACTGCCGGCAGTAATGTTTCATTGCAAGTTGATGCAAGTTCATTGGCATCAGGAGTGTATTTATATCAGATTCAAGCTATCGGGGCAGGTGAACGATTTACCGCAACCGGACGCATGACGTTGATTAAGTAGTTTTTACGAATTACTCTGAATTACATAGTATCCCGCGGACTTCTACGTCCGTGGGATTTTTTTTTAATGTTTCGAGATTTTCCTCTGAATCAGGAATTCTTTGTGTTATCATGATTTCTGCACCCGAAATTGTGTTCTGAATAAGTTCTATCGTTGGATTAATACTATACTTTATCCCACGGAAGACCACATCCGTGGGATTTTTTTTAAAGTTTCGAGATTTTCCTGAGGATGTACGTTTCTCTAAGTTATTTTAGGATAGGTTTATGCAATTACAGCGGTTACCAATTTGCAATAACCTGAATGCTAATAATTGATGAACTATCTCCCGTGGTTTTTGAAACGAACAGATGATTAAACAAGCTAATATCGAATTTAAAGGATGTTTCAAATCAAGTTCAAAAGCTTACCACATTCGATTAAAAAGAAAAAGGCATTAAGAATCAGACTAGCAACAACATAGTATAAATCTGAACATTTTAAGCCGATTATGATGTAATCAAACTCAATAAATGAAAATATTTCTTGTGAAAAGAGGCTCAAACCTGTAAATTTCGCGCCTTGTTAAAATCTAACCGGGCCCATAGCTCAGTCGGTTAGAGCAGTCGACTCATAATCGATTGGTCGGGGGTTCAAGTCCCTCTGGGCCCACTCCTATCGTCTTTTAAGAGTTTGTTTTTATTTGATTTACGCCCTCCTATACATTCAAGTGGTGACCAAACTGGTGACCCGATATGTCTAGAGATTCTAATGGACGGCTTAAAAAGTTCTAAATCGTTTCATCTCCTTCACATCTACGCCAACTGTTTGTTTTTTTTTACATAACAACTAATGATAAATTTTTGGTTTTTTACAGCTAATAACCAACCCGATAACTCGTTACTTCAAATCCGCTCCAATCCTCAATCATTTGAATTGGGTTCAACGTTGGCTCTATTGGTAAAATATCATACTCCAAAGCAATCTCTTTAATCACATTTTTTCTTGTATAAAACCGGTCGTCTGCTATCACATACTTCGTTTCAAGTTCACCTAGAAATGAATATATCGTTGATCCACAACACCTGTTTCCTCCCATGGTAGTACCATCACGAACTTTAACTAAATGTGACACCTTAAGTTTGTTACGCAACAGGATTTCGCAAAGAAAATTGAAGTTTTCCATTATTACATACAGTACGTTTGCTTCGAATCCCCCCCAATGTTTTCGATTCAATCACCAAATCAATTAAATAAACCTTTGGAAAAGGTGGCAAGCTTTCGGGAAATACAGAAAAATCAGAAATACGACTTGTTCGATTTCTGAATCGTTGTCCTCTTGAACCATAATTTGCAAATGGCTTAAACGCACTGTAATAGAACGGGCTGACGCCATATAGACTTTCATAGTAATCTACTTCCGCCTCATAGTTTGAGCTGACCGAATGGGGTGATTTCCAATATAACTGATGACTTTTCTGTATTTCAATTTGTGTTCGATTATCCTCATAAAAAACACCTGGCTCAAAATCCCGTTCATCGCTCAAAGCCATATAATCAGTATGTACAAATAAGTCAGGTAACTCCTCTACACCCAAGTTGGCCGTCTTATGTTTCACCGAAAATCGTAGCACGTCTCTCAGATCAAAACCCGCACTTAGATACCAAAGCATCTTTGGGTTTTCAGGCAGTCGAGATTTTAAATCCTCTAATGCCTTTTGTGAATCCGTAGTTCTTCCGTGAAGTAAGTTTAAAATTGTACTCATCGTCTCTCTCCATACTGTTATTAGTTATTCTTACAGGATTCTTTTCCTGAAAAAGGTTGGTATTAGCTTAGAGTTAAATTTGCCTGAGTAGTACTCTGTTACATCCTTTCTGCTTTTAAAACGAAGTATACTCTGTTTCCACTCTTCTTCCGATTTGTTTTCAGCATCCTTTTCCATATGTACGACCAACTTCCTTTGTATGTGCTTTGAAAGCTTTGTCCGAGTTATTTCAGCCACAAGATTAACAGCTTCATCACCAACAGAGAGCGCTGTTCTTGGATAACCAAATGTATTTGAACCCCTCAATATAATCCCACCATCATTGGTGTACACATCAATTTTCCAATCTGACGTTTCCGACATCATTCCAATTGAATTATCAAACGCGATGGGAAACGAGCATCGAAATCCATAAAACAGCAATCCGTGTATGAACGGATGTGCATGGTCAATTCCGCCATTAACCAAAACATCCCTGAGTCCTTTTATTCGATATATGCCTTCATGTTCTGTTTTTTCGAAGGTTTTTGAAAAGCTTTGTAAGTCACCCATTGTAATCTCCTGTTGATACTATTTTTATGAATATATCTTTTTTTGACTTTGAAGCCGATTGATAAATGCCTCAATTTCCAACTCAAACGTTGCACCATTTATGCGATGAGGCAACAGATTGTGCCAACTTACCTGATAGTTCTTATCATCAGATAAGATACCAGGTAAGCCAATAATGGTTTGATATGGATTAACAACGTCATCTTTGGCACCTAATACCAACTTCAAGAACAATGAATGGACATCTTCTTGCAAACTCCCAACAAGTGGCAGGTTGATTCCAGGAATGGACTTAAAAAGCGGTGGATTAAACAACAAAGCAGGTAGCTTCCATTCTTGATGCAAATGAAAGCATACCCGACCTCCCATGCTATTGCCAATCAGCGCATCAAAAGAAACGCCCTTGTATTCTTCAGCCAGTCTTCTAACGACATCCGTTTCGTTTCTGTAATTCAACTGAGGAGCAGTAACCTGACCATACTGTTCCAGTATTGATCGTTTTTCATCGCTTAGATTTCCATCGAGTCCGTGTAGGTAAAATAGGTGCGGTTTTTTCATAGCATTCATCATTAAGTTGATTTGAAAGGGGAAAAGCAATCTCCCCTTTTATATGATAGTTTCTAACCCTGAGCATAAACCCGATTAAAATTATCGATGATTTCCCAACGATACTTAAAGGGTCTAGCATACTTTTCAATGTAAGCCATAGCTTCGGTCGTTGTTTTAAAGGCTCCTCTAAAGGAACCATTAATGTTTACTTTGTACATAGTTTTTCCTTGTTAACGTTCTCTCCTACTCTTTAGGATTTTCGGATTCCTCCCTGTTTTTAATGGTTTTCTGTCTCCACAAGTCGTCCTATAGTTGAATCATGATGATCTCACGAGATTCTCAACATCTTTTCATTCCCATTACCAAAACAGTTCGGCTAATCCTACGCCGTCCTCATCCTCACTATTTTTTAGATAACGATATTTTTCATGCCAATTACCCAATTTTATGGGCACATCAATAGCTTTATGCTGCTTTTTGAGAATCGGGTGCAATAGTTGATGATTATCTCTGTACGAAATCGGAGGAAATTTGGAATTAGCTGATTTGCTCACAACCATATATCCGGCAGCAGTTGCAGCCATCACAATCCACAAGTTTAATTTCCAATAATCCTTACCGATATGAAGCAAACCTGCCTGAGCACACTGTGCACAGCGCATAGATGCATATCTTGCGGTATGCTGAATTACCTTTTCTTGTCCGGTGAAACAAAACGTGTCTTTTGAGGAACAAACCGGACAGTCCTGCACAAAGGGATAGCCATATTTGAGTATTTCAAGGCAGATTCCAGCTGTTAATCCTGTCACCTTTCCTGTACTTCGATTTATAAAACTGAACATTTCAAAAAAAGGCACTTCCATTTGAAGAATCTGTGTGATTTCAGCAAACGTAAAACAGCCTTTTAGATGCAGTAGCTCATGCATTAGTGTGGCCTTCCCTTTTGAGTCAGATTCTATCGATAAATCCCATTCTCCTGCATTTAAAGGCACTTGTTTTTCTTGCACCAAGTTCACTTTCTCTTTTCGAAACTCCGGTTTCAGGTAAAATGAAGTATCAAATCGCTCCAAGCTATACCCCGATCCGAAATAACGTTTCCAGGTCGTATTCATCTGATGCTCGTAGTCTTCTAAGGCAACTTGATTAAGCCCCGCATGATATACATGCACACTCATATAGGGCTCTACCTCTCTTGGAAGTCTGTAATAACTGTGTCTAAAGGCAACTACCTCATCTTTTAATCCAAATGTTCGCCTCATAATGTTACTCCTTTCGTAGTTTCGGGAAATAAGGTTTGAATCAGTGGTGAGGCCAAATAATTTCTGATTTTAGCATCAATGTCTATTCCCGGATGAAAAAACAGATTCGTATCCGCCCACAAGTAATTCAGATGGTCTTGCGCAATCCATCCTTCAGGGAAAACCGACTCATAGACCTGATGCGAGTTCTTATCGATTACTTCTACTTTATGCGTATCAATGTGTAGCATTTCAAAGTCTGCATCACAAGAAAACAGCGCATTTAATGGATGACTTTTTGCTTGGTATAGCTTTTCAAAGTCCGCATAAGTAAGGAATCGTACCCGTTTTCTGTCCAGCTCACAGGCTGCAATATCACAGAAGTGAACCGGTAGATTTTGATACGATTCCTTTTTGCCCTCTTGATGGATTTTGCTTCTCACTTGATTCAGCCGTTTTGCATCTCCTCTTATTCTTGGAATAGTGATGTCTTTCTGAAAGTGTGGATGAACGTATGGTTTCAACTCGAGCTCAGGTAGTCTCTCTTGATGAATCGTCTCAAAACGAATGCCTGCATTGGCATCTAATTGGTGCTGAATAGCTTTGAGCGCCTCTTTTTTGTGCTCGAGTAGCGTCTCGTCTGTATCGAATAGTTTTATCTCAGTAGTTGACATCTCACTCTGAATGATGCACACTGTGTAAGTCATATTCCCTCGATGTTGATTTCTGATTAAACGATTTCTCATAGGAGCCCACCGATCCAAGTAAACAGAACGACAGACACCCTTGAAGCAGA
>CAZIQX010000069.1:8750-13762 GCA_964541325.1 uncultured Chitinophagales bacterium
TTGACGTCTCACTCTGAATGATGCATACTGCGTAGGTCATATTCCCTCGATGTTTTTTTTCATTTAAAACGTTGCCTCACAGGAGTCCATCGTTCCAAGTAAACAGAACGAAAGACTCACTTAAAGCTTTAGATTTACTTTAGACCAAAATCAGCAAACGAAAACTGATGTCGGCCATGCTCAGCCACCTTTTGAATGGTTTCTACCACTTTTAAGAACCGGATATTCTCATTTTGTGATAAAATATCAGCGGCATTTTTAAGTGTTCGGGCAGTTGCTACAGCATTTCGAGCTGTTTCTCGCGCTATCTCAGCATCGGCAATTGCTTTCTTTTTTTGTGCTACAATATTGATGAGATATCGAGGATATAGCACGTTTCGAATTTTTGCGTAGTTCACTTTCAGTCCATACTGAGTTGCCATTTCTTGCACTTTTTCGGTTTCGAAGCTTTCGAAGGCGTCTGTTTCAAGGTGGATAGTTTCAGATTCTTGGGTAGCTACAAAGCGCTTGATATGCACTTGAAAATCGTTGGCGAAATTGCTTTTTATTTTTGCCGATATCCCCGGATAGCCATACACATCCTGATTCATGTGTTCATATTCTGTTCGAAAAGAATAATGCGACAAATAAGCTTGGAAATCAGCGACTTGAACACTGCAAATAGTGCTAATATTCAATGCAATATTATCTTTTGTTATGGTTGGGATATTGATGGATGTAATGATTTCCGAGCCTGTGGGCACCATATAGACTGTGGCCTGTTTTTGTGTGTCATAGATGCGGTAATCACCAGGCTCCAGTTCCTGTTGCAGGTTATGATGCACATATAAGAACCCTTTATGATGTGGCAGAATCGATGCTACAAAATACTTAGGAAAGTATTTTTGGCGCAGTCTGTGCAACCAAGATGCCTTCTGATGTTCTGCAACTGTGATTTTATTTTTCATTGTTTCTCCCGTTGGTTAAAGATCTGTTGGGCTGAGACACCAGCTATAAAGGGAATCATCATTGAGTTTTATCCACAGACAAAACGGTATCCTGTGATTGCAAACTTTCCAGCTGTTCACGCATCTCAACCCTCGATCCCATGTGACATCCTTTTCGAGGTTCCCGATCCTACAAGCGTAGGCCTGCCCGGATTCGGCGACTCATCATGGTCTCGCACACATGTGATAGCACGTGTGAGGGGTTGGATTTTACCTAAAGCAGCCATACCCCGTTTGCTACTGAAGGATGATTTAGTTTCTTGCTAAAACCCTACAGCCTCAGCTCTGTTTGAAAACCCATTTTTGATGAGTTTCTTGCGTCCATTCATGGAAATCCATGCTTCTTCCAAACTGATTTCCTGCAACTCACTGAGTAGGAACAATTCTTTTAAATACGCAGGTGTAAGATGCTGTTGCGCCTGCACATACCATGCTTTTGCACGCTCTTCTTCTGGAAAAGGTCGCTTAATTAAAAACGAATACCACTCTTCCATAAATGTGTTTTTATAATCCTTGGCAAATAACCCTGCCAACACATCAATGCGCGAAGGTCTGTCCACAATATTGTCCGGGACTTTTTCGGGATAATTTGTGGTGATAAAAAATATCACATCATTTCGAAGATGCGGTGAATCCAGGAAGTTTAGCAGCTCAGCATAAGCACTGAGATTTCGCACTAAGTTGGTCAACTCTTCAATCACAAAGACTTTAAGACGACCATGCAGGTAATCATTAAAACACAAAATACCTTTATCCACTACTTGGTCCAGCTGATTACTTGATTCTATCCGAATAACTATAGCCTCCTGCTCTCGAACCAAACGGTCTGTCATGTGTTCAACAAAGCGTGATTTACCTGTTCCCGGTTCACCATAGAGCATAAATGCTCGCTTATAGTCGAGCTTTCGGGACTTATAGAACTCTTCCCGCTTAATAAAGGCATCAATGTTCGTTTTGATGGTCATTAGCTCTCCTGAATACTCTTCCATGGGAAAATACTCGCTCAATTCTTCATCTTTTTGTTGGATGCTTTTTTCTTTCATATCGGTGAGCACCAAGTCCTGTAAGCGCACAGGGCGTGAATTCAGTTTTGTTTTTTGCAGGTCGCTCAAGATGAAAATACCGTCTCGTGTTACACCGGGCTGATAATATCCGGCAGGCAAACGGTCAACTATCGTTTGATAGGTAAAGGCATAGTGACCGGAGTTGTACACAATCTTGCGGTCGCCTTTTTGCATTAGTTGTATGGTTTCTAAGTCTTCTACTTCCACGTCATCTTCCATTAGGGTTTTAAGTTCTTCCATGAATTCACCCAACAAGGCGTCATCATCGTCATCAATATCGGTGTATTCCACACAGTTTCTCCGGTTAGAGGGTTATGAGGGGATGCTCTCTTTTTGCGTTCTTTCACGAGTATAGACTCGGCTCATACGATATAGTGGAACAAAGAACAATCGGACGGTCGCACTTTGTTCGGGCTATGATTCTTGCACGAACGGTCGCTCGTGCTATCAGTATGTGAATTGCAGCTGTTTCACATCAACAATACAAAGGTACAAAACGTGTTTTCCAATTTTGGGAAAGCCAATTACCAAGCGCTTATTCGTTGCTCAATGAGTGTTTTAATAGCATGTTTTAAGGGCTCTGAGCTAATCTGCTTGATGCCATAAACATAGCGACTCAAAAATCGGGCAAATTTCATATCCGATTCATCATAGCTGAACAGATACACCATTTCACCGGCATCATTCTTATAATAGTCCACCGCTGAAAACATCTTTAGCCCTAAAGCCGACCATTCATCACTGAGCCCTTGTGTTACAACGATTTCAATTTCTTGGAAGGCATTCATGTCCTCGTAGGTTTCGCGGACTCCAAGAAGTGGATGCTGACCCAAGGATTGTAGTTCTTCAATGATATCGAGGTCATGCACTTCAATCGGCTCATCGGTTTTTAGCAATCGAACAATATCATAAAAAGGCACTTTTCTTACGGTTTGTTCATTATCGATGCCATACACATAGATTCCATTGAACTCAATGGATAGCTTAATAACCTGCAGTAAAAACTCATCGACATCGGTTTCACAGTGATAATAATCCATGCTGAAAAACGACTCCTGAAGGGTTTCTAACACTTGAAGCTGATGGGTTTCAAAGGGACGCAATAAACCGTAGTCGGCAATCGAACAAAATTCTTCAAAGCGAGATAGAATCTCGGATGATGGTTTTTCCTCACCTGTTCGTTCGTTTTCAACGGTTTTGTCGTTCATCCACGTGTTTAAGGTTGTTTCGGTGGGATGCAAAAATCGATTGAAGCGACCTGGAATCAACAACGGCATAAACTCGGTTACACTTAGCGTTTCTTGAGAGTCGATGAACGAATAATAGGTAAGGGAATTGGATGTCGGTCTTGCTTCTGCATAACCGAACTCAACCAATTTATTGACAAATGTCCGAATCGGTTTTAATCGCCCTGTTAATGCACTGCGTGTCTTTTTGTTTCCTTCAGCATTTTCTAAGTCATAACCAGCAGTTGAAGGATACGGTCCATTTTTTTCGAAGTACGATAACTCGTTATCGATTTCAAAGATATCATTTAGATGCTCATTTACGAGAATGGCAACATCATACACCGTAAATGTTCGGTTTGCATATTCTTTTCGGAGTAAACGAAAGAGTTCCAAATTCTGCTGAAGTGTCATTTTTCCCTTTGTTAGAAGTGATGATTTATACACAGTACACAGCCGTTTATGCAATCAAAACAGCGTATCTAACTATGACCTTTTGTGCACTCTTGACTATCCAAAGGACTCTTTCTGAGTAGGGCGTAAATACAGGTCATTTAATAACAACTCTTCAAATATACGGAATATTACATATAATATCAATTTTGTCTTACCATATTGGGAAAGCCAACTAAAAAAATAACTTGACTTTTTGTTATCCCAAATAAGTAATACACTTACCTTAAACTCCTTTTGAATAAACTGCTCACAACGATCAGTAAAATACGAACGCAAGGTGTTAATCTGAGTCACCCCTATTTGAGATCGCTCAGAGAAGACAGCTTCACACAGATCACACTATGACATATTCATCCATCTTTTGGTACCCTCCACGTCGCACTGACTCACTGCCTGTATTCATACAAAAGCAGTTAAAGGAGTTATCCCAATCCAAGGTTGAAGAAAGTATCCCCTTACTTTGTGATGTCGATGCTTCAGTTCATAAAGCCATTTTGGAGTTAATTGAATGCGAACAGACACAGATCTTCCCCAATCAACTGCAACAGACGTTCAAAGGGGTTTATGAAGACGTTTGGGAGGCCAATCACTTCAAGTATTTCAGTAATGAGGTGGAGGCACAAACTTTTTCGATATTGAGTGAAGATGACCGCGATACGGTCAACATTTATCAGTCGAAGTTAGCCTACTATGAAAAGGACTATCGGCTACCGGATTGGGATTTAGCTGAAATTCGATTAAAAGCGGTAGTAGAGCAAAAAAACGAGCTTATAGAAATACCACTCACATTTTTGTTTAGCCCATTAGCCTCAGAGTACTGTTACAAGCATATCATTCAACCTCAAGGGATGAAGGTTCACCAATTAGCTTTGGTTCGTGCACGACCACTCACAAAACAATGGCACACTCTACCTGTAATGACCATAAAAATTTTAAAAAGCCTAATTGAAGATTATCCATCCTTTGAGGGTATTTGGAGTGATCGAATACCTATTCGATTTGACGAGAATGTATTTCGCTCGTTTCCTGGAACCTATATACACGGTTGGGGATTGGTTAATTCAACGAGCAGACATGATCGGTATGTTCGTTACTTCAAGCTTTATCCATCGATTGAAGACTTTGAACGAGAACTCGATCGTTATCATAATGAACGCAAAGCAAGCATACTAGAGAAAAGAGAACATAAGTCAAACCAACTCAAATTTGGCTTTGACGAATAAACATACTTATTTAGGATTCACAGCCCCGAAAGCTTTCGCGGGCTGTGAGTGCTTTAA
>CAZIQX010000069.1:13772-14081 GCA_964541325.1 uncultured Chitinophagales bacterium
ATTTAAAACGCAGTAGGCTTAAATCGAGCATAAAACCTGGCATGACCTTACCACCACTTAATGTATCATCAAATGAGTTTACAAACTCAACATCTTTATAGTTAGTGTAAACCCATGCATTTTCCTCTAATGGCTGGATTAAAAACCCTAACTGAACACCATTTTGCATCCACTCTTGCATTTTTGAGTGCTGTTGCTCTAGCGTATCACTAGGCGATACAACCTCCACCACCACATCAGGACAAATTTGAGCAAATCCTTCTTTCTGTTCATCACTTAGTGCATCCCATCGCTTTAACGAAACCCAAG
>CAZIQX010000070.1:0-13975 GCA_964541325.1 uncultured Chitinophagales bacterium
AGAAGGAAGAACACCTTCAGAACACCAAAAAAGAAAACTTCAAAAAAACATGGTGTTTGCCTACGATGGATTTTACACATGGAACATGGAAGGCGGAACAAAAACGATTTCAGTAGAAGAAATGGCTGTTGTTACGGAAAAAGGGGCTCGTTACCTAACCCAACCCCAAGAAGAACTCATTCTAGTTAAATGATGATGATTTTCAACGACTTTTAAAAGTGTAAATTGGGGTTGGATGAATTCTAAATCATGAAAACGTGTAAAAAATCTCGCCTGAATTCATGTAGAAGTACGTTCTTTTGGGTTGGGATAGCAGATCACTTGATATGTTCCATTCGATTTACCAATGAAAACACAAAATAAATTCGACGGCAAAAGCGGCTGATACTTTTTAGGATGCGAACGATTTAAGGGTAGGATGTTCTTGTCATTCATACTAACATTCGCTCTCAAAAAACGATTTAATGAGAATCATAACGTTATGACCAAATTACCCCGAAAAACAAAGCAGCAAAAAGAACGTGCTCAGGAATTATTGCAGGATTTATACGCTGAATATCCTAATCCTCATTGTGAGCTAAATCATAAAAATGCCTTTGAATTGCTGATTGCGACTATTTTAAGCGCCCAGTGCACAGATGTACGCGTTAATATGGTAACAGAACAACTCTTTAAAGATTATCCAACTCCTCAAGCCTTTGCAAAAGCAGATATTCATGATTTAGAAGAAGCGGTTCGTCCCACCGGATTTTATCGAAATAAGGCGAAATCCATTCAGGAAACATCAAAAACGATTTTAGAAAAATTTGGAGGCGAAGTTCCTCAAACCATGGATGAACTGTTAAGTTTGAGAGGCGCTGCCCGAAAAACTGCCAATGTTGTGTTGGGAAATGCCTTTGGAATTAATGTTGGGGTTGTTGTTGATACCCATGTTGGGCGAATTTCCCGACGATTTGGTTTAACCAAACATCAAGACCCGGTTAAGGTTGAAAAAGATTTAATGGCACTATTTCCACAAGAACACTGGACTAATATTTCACACTTGATGATTCACCATGGCAGAGGTCCTTGCAAAGCGCGTTTCAGCAAGCCGTCGCATCATCCGATTTGTGAAAAGTATGGGGTAAATTGCGAGTGTAAAAAGATGGATAAGTAACCATTAGATTTGATTAATAATCCACATTAGTAAAGATTAATTTTATTGACTTTACATTGAACAATGTGGATAACTATATTTACTGTTCTTGTATCTGTTTACCCATCATCTATCGGCAACATGAAAACGTTCAGACTCCTTTGCTTTTTACTATTTACGGGTTCTTCAGCGTTTGCTCAAACTACGTATTACTCGTTTCAGTCGGGTGATTTAGCCGCTGTTGATATCTGGACAACTGACCCTTCAGGAACACTACTTTTAGGTTCTGCAACACCCGGTGCTACGGATAATATTGTGATTCTAAATGGTAGAACAATTACTATTTCTGCCAACACAAGAACGTTTGCATCAGTTACCATTCAAGAAGGGGCAACGTTAGCGATTGGAACTACAACAGGCCATAATTTTACCACGGTAACAGGTCGTGGAACCTTTCGTTTGGAATCTGCTACTATTCCTGCGGGGAATTTCACTGATTTTTACAGTGTAACAGGCGGAACGGTTGAGTTTTCAGGCTCTGGAACATTCAATTTGCCCAATTTGGGAACTATTAGAAACCTGACTATAAGTGGAACAGGAGTTAAGGTATTAGCTAATGATTGGACGCTGAATCAAGATTTAAGAATAAACGGCGGTACGTTACGAATAGGAAATAACACCACTGTACGAAATATTACTATTAATGGGGATGTTTACGTGGAGTCGGGAGCAATTTGGGATGTTCGTAATCAAAACAATCCTTTGCATCAGGTTAATGTTTATGGAAGTATTTTTAATGATGGAGGAACTATCGACTTTATCAACTCGGGATTAAATTATACCGGAAATCCTTCGAATGGGACAGCTGTACTGAATATGTTGGGTACAAGTAATGAGTCCATTGTGGCTGACGGAGTAATTGAACTAAATCGGCTGATTATCAACAAGGGAACCGACAAAACCTTTGTGGTTCATATCACTTCTAACACAAGTGGTAATTTTAGATTATATGGAAGAAATAACGAATCAAATGGCTCAACAAGTTCACCATTTAGTCCAGAAAATCCTGAAATCAGAAAAGCATTATGGGTTCGAAACGGAACCTTACGTTTAGGCTTAAATGTCGATATTGAGTCGCTGACCGAAGGTGGAACTGATTATTTTATACCGGAAAATGCCCAATTATGGTTAGACGGTGCTGAAGTTTATTCTACTACAACAGCAAATGGTTCTGGAAACCAAGGTTTAACCGTTTATGGCACCTTTAGAATAACCGATGGATTGTTTGATACGCGTAACAGCGCCGGATTTGTGTACAGAAACTCCGGAGTTTTCTTTGTTGAAGGCGGAAACTGTCGGGTTTCACAAGTTCGACGTTCAGGAACTAGCCCGGGCAGTAACTTTACGTCCTACATTCAAACCGGAGGTATTGTAACCGTTGATGGAGTTGGAGAAAACAGTGATGCCGTTGGACGATTCTCGCTAGATAAACCAGAAAGTGTGTTTAGAATGTCGGGTGGAACTTTACGTATCTCAGATAATAACGGTGCTGCAATTGGTGGTTTTGATATTCAAAGCGATGCAACCAATGCGAGTATTACCGGTGGTACGGTAGAAATAACTACTAACGGAGGTGCATTTGAATTTTTCTCTAATGTCCCCGTGTACAATCTGAATGTGATTCATGGAGGAAACAATTTTACACTTCAAGGCAATCTGGATGTGGTGAACGATTTCACCATTGGAGCTGGGAACACGTTTTTAACCAATAATCACAATATTTCAATAGGTGGTGATTTTACCAATAATGGGACATTTACAACGGGTACATCTACCATTACCATAAATGGAAGCGAGAACTCAAATTTGAGTTTTAATCCGGTTGGAACGCAAGTTATTAACAACTTTACCATAGCAAAAGACGATACAAGTGCAGATACCGTTTTTATTACGAATGGGGCTACCATTCCTTTCCGTGTAACGGGCGAGTTCAGGGTTGAATCCGGTATTGTTGATTACGACAATTACATACTGAACGCCCGTGGTAATGTGTATTTGGCCTCACGGGTTGGTTTAGCGGGAACAGCGGGTGAATTGTTCTTAGATGGCTCAACCCTGCAAACTATTACGATTCCGGTCTCAGGTAGTGGTGCCACTGTAGGACGCTTGCGCTTAGACAATGCTTCTGATTTTACATTAACAGGCAATACCCTCACCATCGATGATGAATTAGCCTTGGATGCCGGAGTTTTTTCAATTGGGATTTATGCTCTCAATATTTATGGCACGTTATCAACAGCTGCTGCATTTGGTGTAAATGAAATGATTCAAACAGCCGGAAATGCTTCGGATGGTGGCTTAGGCTTATTTATAGATGCCAATGCAACGTATACGTTTCCAATAGGAGTAGCCGGAAAATATACCCCTGTAACAGCGATCATTACCAATTATTCGGATGATGGCTTATTGCGAATTAATCCAGCTGATCAAGAATTGCAAACGTTGGTTCGGCCGGATGGAGATGCACTTACATACTATTTTAGAACTCGAAATGCAGATTTTACTACACCGCCTGATGTTGCTTACACCTTTACCTATGATGCAACGGATGTACCCGGTGGCGATGATCCCAATAACGATTATGTAAGCGGAAAAGTTGAAAACGCAACACGAACATCGTATGGAGCTGCGGGTGCAAATGTAACCGCTACAACATTTGATATTCCTACGGAAACACTCTCAGAATCATCATACACTGCGGCATTAGCTGCAAAATTTGCGGGAACGGTTCCTATTTTTTATTCTCGAGGGAACATGAATGCTGCTGTAAACTGGAATACGGCCTCAAATTGGAGTAATGTTTCACACACCGGGCCAGCAGCAGCTACCCCACCTACAGCCGGAAGTATAGTTCAAATTGGTTATGGTGGAACGGGAAATATGAATGGCGGTGGTGGCAACACACACTGGATTACTATCAATGTGAATAATATTAATGTTGCTGAAGTTCGCTTTTTATGGACACCCGGAATTTGGCGGCCTAGATTACGTATCCCCAATAACCGAACGAGTATTGAATTAGGAAAAGTTTCGGGTCAGGGTGAGATGTATATCATCAATACGGCTACGCAAAGCCCTGATTTTAATGGCGATTTTGGAGAATTTGCCACCGATGATGTTGCCAATGTATTTAATTATCAATTAACGAATGATGGAACGGTAACCTTACCGACCGACATATCGGTTTACCCCACCTTACGCGTAGAAGGCAACACAAATAATACTCAATACAATAACCGAATATTTACTTCTACTATCGATTTAACGGTATTAGGTGGTTTAAATATTGACTGGGGCGCTACTTTCCGATTAAATAATGCAGCAGGAAATGGTGATATTGAAGTTTTTGGAAATTCAAGGTTTGGTGATGGGGGGTCTTCTGGAAGATTGTTATTTCCAACTTCAGGTGAAGCAAGAACTATTACTTACCATGGAAATGTAACGTTAAATACGAGTGGGAATCGTCATAATCGTATAGAAGTGGACAATTCAACTCCTAACGGATTGGTGCACAAATTAAGAGTTGGCGGAAATATCACTCAAAATAGTACCAATGCGTATATCGATTTGTTTACAAACAATTCCGGTGGCAATAATGTGGAACTTGAATTTATTGATGCTAACTCAGGAAACGGTTATACCCGAACAGCCGGAGCCGTTTTAGATGCATATAGAATAATCATGAATAAAGGCTCTGATACCTCAAGTGATTATTCCATGAATTCTACGTACACCCTAGGTGGAACTACAAATGGCACTTCAAAAGCACTTGAAATTCAAAATGGTCTATTTATTCATAATACAACTTCTACCATAATCCTAAGCTCGGGTGGCTCGGATTTCTCTATACCTGAAAACGGTGGAATTGAAATTGCCGATGGAAGCATGACAATAACAGGAACAGCCGCTAATGGAATTCTTTTAGATGGTTTGCTTCGAATATCGGGTGGAAACTTAACTCTCGGTGATAATGATGGCACGGCTTCAAATGACGATCATTACATAGAGTATTCGGCATCCGGTTCGGCTAGTATTGAAGTAAGTGGAGGTACCTTAACGGTAGGTTCACAAATTCGACGTGGGTTTTTAAGTACAACAGGAATTTTGAACTATAATCAAACCGGAGGTACTGTTATCGTTGGTAGATATTATGCGCCAACAAACGAGCGAGGAATTTTTGAAATTATTAATACAGGAAGCTCATTTACACATACTGCGGGTTCATTAACTATAGTTCGTGAACAACCCAATGCCAATGTTGCCGGATTTATTTTCCAGCCTCAATCAAGCACAGCAACGGGTGATATTACCATTGGAAGCGCTAATACTCCTGCATCACATACGATCGATATTGATGCATCTCAACCGATTGGTTCATTGATTATTTCAGATATCCCAACTGATTTAACCGCTCGTTTATTGGTAAATGATTTAACGGTAAACACCAACTTGACGATTGGAACAGGTTCAACGTTTAATACAAATGGATTGGATTTGAGTATTGGGGGGGCATTTACAAATAATGGTACATTTCAGGGAACAGGTTCGCGCACAACGTTTAATGGTTCCGGTGCACAAGTAGCAACATTAAATGCAGCAACTACTTTTGATGAGTTGGAAATCAATAAAACCGGAACATTGACTCTTGCAGGAACTCAAGACCCTGACGTTACAACCCGGTTATTACTCACTTCGGGTACCATTGATGATGGCGGAAGAATCATCAATTTGGAAGGCAACATGACTGCTAATGCAACGCACACAAGTACAGGTTCCGGAAGAATTCGATTTAATGGCTCAATTACTCAAGAGATATCAGGAAATAATAATGGTCAACTTGGTTCTATTGAAATTAATAATGCCTCAGGGATTTTACTGGATGCAAACCTGCAAATAAACGGTACAAGCACCTTTACAAATGGTATTTTCAATATTGAAGGCCGACAACTAACCTTTGGAGCAAATGCAGCAATTGCCGGTTCTCCAAGTTCGAGTAGTATGTTCCGAAATGATGGCTCTTTAAATGCTTTAGGGTATCGTAAGATTGTTGGAACCGGAGCTTCTGATTTTACCATTCCGATGGGTACTTCAATTTATTACACACCTGTTCGGTATAATTTTGCATCAAATACTACTCAAGGTACCATCACCATTAAACCGGTTACCATTTTTGTTAATTCGGCGACGGGTGGGAAAGATGATGTTTTGGATTATCATTGGAATGTTACTTCAACAGGTTTTACTACTTATACCGTTACGCAAGAGTTTACCTACGACGATAGTTTTGTTCAACTAAACGACATTGCGACTGAGAACGATTATGTTGGTGGTCGTTATTTTGATGCTAATTGGACTACTGATGGAACGGTAAATAGTGCTACCAATGTCATTCAATTTGCCGGTGTTTCGTATTTATCCGGAGAATATACCGCAGGTGATGTAAACGAGTTTGGGGTTATTCCAACCTATTACAGCCGAACCGGAAAAGCAAACATCACAACGACAGGTGCCCTTTGGACCGATGCGGATACGTGGTCAACCCGTGAGTGGACTGATCCGTTACACAATGATATAAGTTCAATTCCATCATCAGCGCCCGACGGGAACGCTGTTCAAATCAGAAGTGGACACATAGTTTTAGTTACAGCAAATAGTCAGCGTTCAAGTTCAATTCTCTTAGAAGGTACGTTGGATTTGGGCACATCATTTTCACACATTCTAGGTAACGTTTCTGGTACAGGGGAATTGATAATTGGTTCAACTACGGTTGTTTTTCCAGCCGGAAATTTTGATGCATTTACAGGAACTGGTGGTGGAACTGTAATTTATAATGCCGCTAGTGATGTAACCCTTCCACCGCAGACCATTTATTGGAACTTGGAAATTACAGGTTCTAATCAACGAACACTTTCAGCCGTTGATATTACCGTTAATAACAACTTACTAATTGAAAACACAGCTCGATTTAATGCAAATAATCGTCAGATTTCTTTGAGAGGCGATTGGACAAATAATTCTGGTAATGTTACACCATTTGTGGCGGGAACAGGAACCGTTGTTCTTAATGGGACTTCCAATCAAAATATTGGTGGGTCAACAAATACTAGTTTTTTCAACCTTACTGTAAACAATTCACAAACAGGAAACACCCTTACAAGAGGTATATCGGTTAACGGAACAATGAATATGCAATCTGGGCGTCTGAATCTGAACGGACAAACCATTACGATGGGAACCTCTGCTACCTTAAGTGAATCTGCGGGCAATTTAATTTATGGGTTAACAGGTTCAATTGTAGCAACGAGAACATTAGGCTCAAGTCCGGGAAATGTAGCAGGTTTAGGTTTTAATATCAGTTCAACTTCTGTTCCATTAGGAGTTACAACTATAACACGTCGCCACTCTCAACGAACAGAAAACGGATTATCATCTATTTTTAGATACTTTTCAGTTAGTCCGGCCACGAATACCGGTTTAAATGCAACGGTAGAATTCAATTACGACGATACTGAGATTGATTCCGGAGATGATGAAAATGCGTTTGTTTTATACCGAAAACCCGGTGCAGGAAATTGGGCGCAACGTGGTGGAAGTGTGGATGTTATCAACAACAGAGTAACCTTAACAGGAATAGATGCCTTTTCTGATTGGACACTCGACGAAGGAAGTTCCCTTCCTGTTGATTTGGTTGGTTTGGCTATTCAGGAAATTAGAAATAGACCAGTCATAAAATGGGAAACAGCAAGTGAATATGAAAACTACGGTTTTTATGTTGAGCGTCGTTTTCTTGATGATTCAACCAAAGCTGATGAATGGACGGAAGTTGCCTTTATTGAAGGAAAAGGAACCATTCATGAGCGTCAGTTCTATCAATTTCAGGATGAAAACGTAGGTGTATCAGGGCGTTATGAATATCGTTTAACGCAAATGGATTTCGACGGTAAAACCGAAACATTTGGACCAATCGAATTTTTTAATCGTCCTCCCGATTACTTTATGATCGATCAAAACTATCCAAACCCATTCAATCCGGTGACAACCATTCCCTATCAAATGGCAAAAAACGGAAAAATAAGAATTGATGTGTTTGATATTTTAGGTCGAAAAGTTCAAACATTGGTTGATAGTGAGGTAAAAGCAGGAAGTTACTCGATTAGCTTTAATGCATCTAATTTGGCAAGTGGTGTTTATTTAGTTCGAATGACTACGGAAGGGTTCTCATTCACCCGAAAAATTATGTTAGTTAAATAGCAGATTTCGAAAAAAACATCATTAAAAGTAAAATAAACCGTAATTTTGATGCTCAAAATTACTCCATCAACCATTGTAAGAAGTTTGCGCTCCATGAAAGTAATGAAGTTTGGCGGTACCTCAGTGGCCGACGCCAAAGCCTGGAAACAAGTGTATTCCATAATCTCACAAGAAAAAGATGTGGTGGTTGTTGTTTCTGCAACCACTAAAACAACCAATGATTTATTATTAGCAGCTGATTTAGCAAAAGACGGCAAATTGTCGGAAGCCTTAGAAGTTTCAGAACGTATCTTAAAACGACATACCGATATCATCGATGAGTTGGTTGATGCTGAATCAAACGACGAATTATTTACCCGTTGTTATGCGTGGATTAACAAACATGTAGAGCTGTTAAATAATTATTTGCTTGGAATTCACACATTAGGAGAACTTACACCTCGTTCTGTGGATGTAATTTCTAGTCTTGGTGAGCGTTTATCCTCATTTTTAATCGCTCAGGTTGGTCCACTTTATGGCGTGGATTCCATTCATGTTGATTCCAAAGAAGTAATTAAAACCAATTCTGATTTTGGTAAAGCTATCCCAAAATCAAAAGAAATTGCAGCTGCAATAAATTGGGTAAAAGAACCCTTAGAAGCTGGTAAAACGGTTATCATGGGTGGTTTTTACGGATCAAACAGTAAAGGTGAAATAACCACCTTGGGCCGTGGCGGTTCTGATTATACCGCAAGTTTAGTGGGTTTGGCACTTGGTGTTCACGATATCGAAATATGGACCGATGTAAGTGGCATGTACACCTGCGACCCACGAATGGTACCAACCGCAACACCAATTCCCGAAATCAGTTTTAATGAAGCTGCCGAGTTAGCTTATTTTGGAGCAAAAGTGCTTCATCCGGCAACTATTCAGCCAGCCGTTGAAAAAAATATTCCGGTTTGGATTAAAAACACCTTTCGTCCACAAGATCATGGCACCAAGATTTATGCATCAGCTCCACTTGATAACACCTTACGCGCCATAGCTTTTAAAAAAGATATTACGATTGTAACCGTAACATCAACCCGTATGCTATTGGCTTATGGTTTTCTGTCGCGTGTGTTTACGATTTTTGAAAAATATCAGGTTTCTGTAGATCTTGTAAGCACATCAGAAGTATCTGTTTCGATGTCGGTGGATTCTAAAGAGCGATTAGACCCAGTTATTGAAGAATTGATGCAAGTTGGCCATGTTCATGTACACGACAAAATGGCTCTAGTTTGTGTGGTAGGTCAACGATTCTTGAAATCAACAGGAATTGCTTCACGAGTATTTAAAACCGTGGACAAGTACCCCATTCAATTAATTTCACAGGGAAGTTCTGATATCAACTTATCATTTGTAGTTGAAAATGAACATCTATCGTATGTGGTTCAAGCCTTACACAAAGAATTTTTTGGGGCATAAATTCGAACAGTAACAGCGCATCCACAAAAGGATACAAGGCTCAAATGGTAGCATTTGGGCCTTTTTTTTGCCACCAATCCCAGGCTTTTAATAAACTGATGATGGTTTTGCCATCGGAAATCGTTCCATCTAAAGCCCACTGTACAGCTTCTACAAACGAAACACGAAACGGTTCTACAAATTCATCCTCATCTGTTTTTTCGGGAATTTCAGTTAATCCCTGAGCTATATAGATATGAATAATTTCGTTAGAATAGCCAATACCGGGATAAAAATGACCAACATAATCAAGCTGTTTGCATGTAAGTCCGGCTTCTTCGGCTAATTCTCGTTCTCCGGTAACTTCTGGAGTGTCTCCTGCATCCAATTTGCCCGCAGGAACTTCAATAAAGATTTGAGAAAGAGGATACCGAAACTGATGAAGCAGTAGAATATCACCATTTTCGAAAACCGGAATAACAGCCGTTGCACCGGGGTGTTTTATCCATTCACGAGTTGATTCAGAGTTATCGGGTAGTTTGGCGAGGTCGCAACGTACATCAAGTAGTTTCCCTTGATACACTTTTTCAGATTTAAGACAAACTTCAACGAGATTTTTTACAAACTTCATCTAAAAAACGCTTGATATTGCTATTTTTGGCAGGAATTCGAAACTACACAAACGTTCGATAAAAAACCGACATTCGGCTTCGTGAAATTATCAGAAAAACTCGCAGAAAATATTGATGGACAAGAGGTAAAGGTTCGGCATTTGGTATTCACCGTGTCTAATTTTTTATCCTTTTCACGAATACCTGCGGCAGGTCTTATCATTTATTGGCACTCAGAAGTTCATAATCCATGGTCGGCGGGAATATTATCCATGATTGCCTATATCGTTTTTTCCGATTATATGGATGGATTTATGGCTCGTTGGCTGAATCAAATTTCTGAATTGGGAAAATCCATAGATCCATTATCCGATAAAATTAGTGCCTTTATGTTATTCGTATATGTAGTTTCACAAGGCTGGATTCCGCTTTGGTTTTTATGGTTTTTTATGGTGCGAGACGGGCTAATTCTGATAGGTTCACTTGTACTAAAACTCAAATACGGAAAAGTGGCCATGTCGGTAATGTCGGGTAAAATTGCTGTAAATGTATTAGCCTTATACTGGTTAAGTGTATTTTTTTATCCAACTGAAACTCAAATTCATTACTATCTGCTCATAGTAACGATGCTTATCATGATTTATTCGTTTTTTGATTACATGTTTCGTTACTTCAAAATAATTCAAGGCGCACACTTTAATTAACGTTTAAAACAAGTTTCCACATGGGATTTTTAGAAAAATTAGGCTTTAAAAAGAAAGAAAAACTCGAACAGGGTCTTGAAAAAAGCAGAACCGGAATTCTTTCTAAAATCAGTAAAGCATTGGCCGGGAAAGATAAAATTGACGATGCTTTTTTAGATGAGCTTGAAGAAATTTTGATTACCTCCGATGTTGGGGTAAAAACTACACTTGAAATTATTCGCCGTATTGAAGCACGTGTTGCCAAAGAAAAATATGTGGGTGCCGGCGACTTACAAAAATTACTAAAAGATGAAATTGTGGGTCTTTTACAAGATAATAGTGCAGAACGACCCGCCGAGTTTGATGCAGAATTTCCTGTAAAACCTCACGTAGTTATGATTGTTGGAGTAAATGGTGTGGGAAAAACAACAACCGTTGGGAAATTAGCTTATTGGTACAAACAAGCCGGAAGGAATGTGGTATTGGGTGCCGCTGACACCTTTAGAGCCGCAGCGGTTGAGCAACTGACCATTTGGAGTGAACGTGCTGGTGTACCAATTATCCAACAAGGTCAAAATGCAGATCCGGCGGCGGTGGCATTCGACTCAGTAAGTGCTGCAAAATCCCGAAACGCTGATATTGTACTTATCGATACAGCCGGGCGACTACATAATAAAAAAGCATTAATGGATGAACTGGGAAAAATTAAACGGGTAATGGGCAAAGTGGTGGATGGCGCCCCACATGAAGTGATTTTGGTTTTGGATGCATCAACCGGGCAAAATGCTCTACAACAAGCCAAAGCGTTTACTTCTGTGGTTGATATTACCGGGCTAGCCTTAACCAAATTAGATGGAACCGCAAAAGGGGGTATAGTTATCGGAATCTCTCATGAATTAAATGTGCCGGTTAAATACATTGGCGTAGGAGAGCAACTCGATGATTTACAGTTATTTGATCGTCGTTCTTTCGTGGATGCTCTTTTTGGGGATAAATAAGTAGGGACACAATGTTCTTTTCATCCAAGTTTACTTGATAGCTTCCATATCTAGTATGCTGGTTTGAATAAACTTCTGTATAGTGAATACATTACCGGATAAATGGTATCCGAAGCGCTGTAGCTTTTCTTAAATAAAGGGTGAAATCTATTTAAGCAACATGATTTTACGAGTAAACGATTGTTGCTCTGTATTTAGACGAATAAAATAAATACCACTTGCAAGCCGAGAAGCATTAAAGGATGTTTCGTATCTACCTGCTAATTGTTTTTCGTTTACAATTGTTTCTACAAGCCTTCCTAATACATCGAATACCTGAAGGCTTACACTTTCTTGTTGTGCAAGTTGATATACAATGGTTGTGCTTGGATTAAATGGATTGGGATAATTGGCCAATAACTCAGTTTCTAATGGTGCTTCGATGAGTACTTCTACTGGAGGAAAAGTTGTTTCAGTTCCATCAAAATCAATTTGAGTAAGACGATAAAGATATCTACCTGCAATCTGGAGAGATTTATCCTCAAATGAATATGTAATTGGTTCAGTACTAAACCCTGATCCACGGATGAATTCTATCATTTTCCATTCGGTTTCTTCAAAATTTCGCTCAATTTTAAAACCGTAGTTTTCTATTTCAGTAGCTGTTGTCCAACTTAAGGTAGCACGTTGAGCTTTGGTTACAGGTTTTACTGTGAACGAAACCAAATCTACCGGTAATGCTACATTATTGCCTTGACTGGTAGGTTCAGCAGAGGTGAATGCTTCGTATTCTGTATTTGTAATAGTGGGTGATGGTGTGCTTTTCCTGTTTAACGACTCTTTATTCGTATTCCTATTTGCCGAACCACCAACACCACCTGATTCAATTATACCAGCATCACTTGAGATGATAATTTCAACGTTGGCATTGCTCCCTATCGTTACAGTGCTTGGTATAACTAAAGTAACATCATTTCCATTTACTGAAATGGAATTAGGGCGCGCTTGATTCACTAGGATTGATGCAGTATTGATAGAAGTTGGAATAGCTATTGATGCATTCAAATAACGTAAGGTTATGGAACCTAAACCAGGTCGTAAACCCCCGTTCGTACCCGTTGTAAATCGCCAAGTCCAAATTGTGGGGGTGTCTAAATTCGTTGTTGAACGCTCAACGGATAAATTGCTGATATTGGTAATTGAGGAGGGAAGAAATTCTAAATTATTTGTGCCAACTCGAAAAGTTTGTTGTGTTGTTGCAACTTTTAAACCAAATCCTGTTCCTGGTTCTCGAGGATTTCGAATATTAGCTGTTTGATTAACCCTTATTTCAAGATAAGAACCACCGGGTATATCAATGCCAAGTAGACCTGTGATAGTATTACTGTTTGGACTGATACTAAAATCAGAAGTATCAAAACTATATACAGATGAAATGGTGGTGTAGCCTGGGTCCTGAAACACTGTTAGTTCTATGGCATCCGATGGTATAGCTCCTTTAAATCCCGTGTCTTCGGGAAACTCAATGATAATACGATCTGCATTTTGATTAAGTAAAGTTCCTGTTCTAAAACGAATTTGATAATCAGAGTCCGCATTTACAATATTGCTCACATTTTGTGCAGATATAAAAGTAACCGGACCATTATTCGAAATAGCATATGGATTACTTTCAATGGGTTCCAATTCAACACTAGTTCTTACCTGTACGGTATAGGAATTAGATGGTATTGATGGATTTGTAATATTTGGAATCACTGGTGTCCGGAAACGAGAATTAAAAAGTAAGGCAAGCCTTGAATAAAGACTTGCCTTTTTTGTTGGTATTTTACG
>CAZIQX010000071.1:0-2826 GCA_964541325.1 uncultured Chitinophagales bacterium
ATTTTAAATGAAAATTATTAACAGCATAAACTTATTTTTGATTCTAAAATCATTCATTCAGGATTAGTTACAATCTGGAATTCAAAACCGTAAAAAGTTGCTAAATACTTTCATCATCTAAGAATTTAAACTTCAATTAATTAGATTCCTTTCACTCAACACAAAAACAGGAGTCTATGAAGTTAACAACATCTATCAAACGAGGTCTCGTTTTAGGAATTGTTTGTGCATTTCCCATAGTTGGATTCGCCCAAACGAAAGTATTTAAAGGGGCTACGATTTATCCCATAAGTGGAGCACCGATTGAAAACGGTGTGCTTTTAATAAAAGATGGCAAAATTGAAGCCGTTGGAACAGCCGATCAAGTGCCAATTCCGGCACAAGCAGAAGTACACGATGTGAGTGGTAAAGTTCTCATGCCCGGTTTAGTGGATTCTCACTCGCACATTGGTAACGGCGACGGTGGCGACGGTTCATCACCCTTGCATCCAGATGTGCGCATTCTCGATGCCATTGATGTAGGTTCTGATACCTTTAAAAAAGCTCGTGCAGGCGGCATTACAACAGTTAATGTGATGCCAGGTTCAGGGCACTTAATGAGTGGACAAACGGCCTATTTAAAATTGCGTGCCGATGCAAAAACAATCAACGATATGCTGTTTGTGAAAGATCCGATTAATGAAATTGCGGGTGGACTCAAAATGGCCAACGGAACCAACTCACTTCGCGGAACACCATTTCCGGGAACTCGTGGGAAGTCTGCTGCCATGATTCGCGAACTTTTTGTTAAGGGTCAGGAATATAAAGCTAAGGTTGATGCCGCTAAAAAGAACAAAAAAGCACCAATGCCTCCGCGCGACATCAAAATGGAAACGATGGTTCAGGTACTTGAGGGAAAACGTGTAGTTCATTTTCACACGCATCGCCATGATGATATTTTAACGGTATTGCGCCTGAAAGAAGAGTTTGGATTCCGAGTTGTATTGCACCACGTAAGTGAAGGTTGGAAAGTAGCCGATGAAATCGCAAAAGCAGGTGTTCCGGCTTCAATTATCACCATTGATTCTCCCGGAGGAAAAATGGAAGCCGTTGATTTAATTTTTGAAACAGGCGGTGTTTTGGAAAAAGCAGGTGTGTTAACCGGTTATCATACCGATGATGGCATTACCGATTCACGTTTATTTTTACGTTCAGCCGCAATTGGTGTACGTGCTGGAATGAGCAGAGAAAAAGCACTCGAAGCGGTTACGATTGCCAATGCTAAAATGATGGATTTGGAAAACCGTGTAGGTACGCTCGAAAAAGGAAAGGATGCTGATTTCTTAATTCTTTCGGGTGATCCGCTCAGTGTTTACACACATGTAGAACAAACTTGGGTTGAAGGCATCAAAGTGTTTGATAGAACCAACCCCGACGACAAAAAATATTTTACCGGCGGAATGGAAGTGTTCCGCGGTGAACATTATTCTCATCACGACCACGAATTTGCGGAGATTGACTAATGAAATACGAACTTAAAATCAGTCTTTTAGCTACTGTTTTATTGGCCACAGTTAGTACAATTTCGGCTCAAACGTATGCCATTAAAGGAGAAACGGTTTTTACATCTGCAGGTGAGCCGATTAAAAACGGTGTGGTTCTCATGAAAGATGGTAAAATTGAACAAGTTGGTGCAAACCTATCTATTCCAAGTGGTTATGCAGTTTATGAAGCCAAAGTAGTAACACCCGGATTTGTGGATGCTCATTCAGTGGTGGGTTTAGCCGGTATTTTTAATCAGAAACATGATCAGGATCAGTTGGAAACATCATCGCCAATTCAACCGGAATTACGCGCCATAGATGCCTATAATGCTCAGGAAGCCTTAGTTGTTTTTCTGCGTGAAATGGGAATCACAACCGTGCATACACGTCATGGTCCGGGCGCATCCATACGCGGTCAAACCATGATTGCCAAAACGGTGGGTGAATCGGTCGAAGAAGCTGTGATTAAGCCTGAAGCTATGATAGCTATGACGATTGGTTCTGCGGTAGCATCCAATTTTAAAACACCCGGAACACGCTCAAAAGGCATTGCCATGCTTCGCGAAACTTTTGTTTCAGCTCAGCAATATGCAGCTAAAATGAAGGAGAAAGATGAAAGTAAACGTCCGCCTCGTGATCTGAAAAAAGAAGCTGTTGCGAAATTACTCAATGGTGAATTAACCGCTTTAGTAACCGCACACACGGCACGTGATATCATGACCGCACTTCGCTTAAAAGAGGAATTTGGTTTTCCTATGGTGATAGATGGTGGTGCAGAGATTTACAACATTCTGGATGAAGTAAAAAAATCAGGTGTTCCTGTGATTATTCATCCAAGTATGATGCGCACCAATGGTGATGGGCAACATGCCACATTTGAAACAGCAGGAAAAGTGGCCGAAGCAGGAATTCCAATGGCTTTTCAAAGTGGATTTGAAGGGTATGTTCCCAAAACACGGGTGATTACCTTCGAAGCTGCTATTGCAGTTGCTAACGGTTTAAACTATAACCAAGCTATGAACGCCCTAACGATTGATGCCGCTAAAATCCTTGGAATTCAAGATCGGGTGGGCTCTTTGGAAACAGGCAAAGACGCTGACGTGGTGTTATATGATGGCGACCCCTTTGAATATACTAGCCACGTGTTAAAAGTATTTGTGAACGGAAAACTCGTTTCAGATAAGAAGAAATAGGAATCGTATAACCTTAGCAAAGTGAGCTTATTAGGTTTTCTGTTCATGAACTCGGCGCTTATCATGCTGAAGAACCCTTATGAACACTTAAATGATAAAACGTTGTTTCA
>CAZIQX010000071.1:2836-13741 GCA_964541325.1 uncultured Chitinophagales bacterium
TTTTTGTGCCTTCATGAGTTTGACTGTATTTTTGAACTAAACAAGATTTTACCCTATGGCATCCGTTAAACTCATTTCATCTCTCGAAAAAACAAAAGCAAAAACACTCGTGGTTCCGGTTTTAGCAAACCAATGGGATCGTGTTTGGTCACAACTACAAGCAGCCTTTATTTTATCGGAAACGGTAAAAGAAAGCTTTAAAGGAGCTAAAGGAGAGAGTATTACCCTTTTTCCTAATACCGTTTCTGCGATTAAAAAACTCACTTTAATCGGTTTGGGAGAAAATCCGTCGGTAACGGCATACAATCATGCCATCCGATTAGGATTTCATCAACTAAAACCTAAAACAGACGATGCCATTTTACTCCAACTTTCCGGCGCTTTCGAAGAAGAAAAGGAGTTGGGTTTACTTGTAAAAGCTGCGTTTTTGGGCTGGGAACCCATCATTCAATTCAAAAAAGAAACAGAGTCTTCTCCCAAGTTAAACCTCGAAATTCTTCTGGAAAAAGTTCAAAAATCGCATAAACAGGTTGTGGAAGCCTCATTAGATCGTGCCATTGTAAAAAAAATGGTGATGGATTTAGTAAACCGCCCACCCAATGAATTGTATCCGTCAACGTGGGCAAAAATGGCAAAAAAAGAGGGTGAAAAGAGAAATATTTCAGTAGAGATACTTAAAGAAAATGAGTTAGAAAAAAAGGGTTTTGGTGGAATTATGGCTGTTGGTCGTGGTGCAGAAAACCAACCACGTCTTATTATTATGGATTATAAACCTGAACAGTTCGAGAAAACGGTAGCCCTAATTGGTAAGGGCGTTATTTTTGATACCGGTGGGGTTTCTATCAAGCAATCAGCCAATATGCATCTCATGAAATGTGATATGGCAGGCGGTGCGAATGTGATGGGTGCTGTGCTATCCGCCGCCGATTTGAACTTACCTGTTCGAGTAGTTGCGGTTATTCCAGCTGTTCAGAATACCTTGGATGGAAATGCTTACGTTCCGGGTGATATCATTAAAACCTTTTCCGGACTTACTATTGAAGTGATTGATACCGATGCCGAAGGACGTATAATTTTAGCTGATGCCTTGGCTTATGTGGCAAAAGAAGTGAAACCGGACGTGATGCTTGATTTAGCAACACTTACCGGTGCAAGTGTAACCGCGTTGGGTTATCATGCAGGTGCGCTTTTTTCACAAAATGATTCGTTAGTAAACGATTTAGAACAGGCGGGATTACATTCCGGCGATAAACTTTGGCGATTGCCTCTTTGGGATGAATACGCACAAGGGTTAAGTTCGGATATGGCTGATGTGAAAAACTATGATGGTCCGCCTGCAGGAGCAATTTTTGCTGCAAAATTTTTGGAAAAATTCACGGAAAACCACGCAGCTTGGGCTCATTTGGATATCGCAGGGATGGTAATGCAAGCCGGCCCCTTTAGCAAAGACCGCGTAGCAACGGGATATGGATTAGATGTATTGGTTGATTATTTGATACGGTTATCAAGAAATCAGTAACTAAGTAAAAATCTAAAAGCCTAATCATAAAGTCTAAATTATATTTGGTTTAGATTGTTCTAACGATCAGTTTTTGAACCCTTGTTTCATCTGATTCAATGGGTTGCTTTTTCGAAAGGAGAGGAGCCTGTTCTTATATGGTATCCAACCTCAATGAATAGTATGATTTGCTTGTTTATCAACATAAAAGCAGATTTAATCTTTAAAATGGAACCATATCCTTAATTAGTAGAAATCTAGTTATCTAAAATGGGAGTTTTTTTTCAGGTTAACTATGTTTATATTTGAACAAATGTTCAAGTAAGCGGATTCAAAATGATGACTGAAATTCCTGACTGTTGTGACATCTCCAAAGTGAATACTTTAAAAAGAAGTCTTCCGGAGTCGCCCATTTTGCAATTAATGACCGATTTGTTTTCCAGTTTGGGTGATGAAAATCGCTTAAAAATGGTTATTGCACTTTCAAAAGCAGAATGCTGTGTGCATGAACTGGCATTAACCGTGAATTCAACGACTTCGGCCGTTTCACATCAATTGCGAAAATTACGTGATCGTGGAATTGTGACATCACGCAGAGACGGACAGGTGAAATATTATTCATTAAGTGATGAACGTATTCGTCAAATGCTCGACCTAGTTATTGATTTTGAATCTTTAAAAAAAGAAACACTGAGTTAAACCTTATGATAAAGACGATTCAATTACCTGTAAAAAACACGGATTATGCGTCCTGCGCAAGAACCGTAGAAAAAGTAGTAAAAGCCAATCCGGGCATCAACTCCGTTGACGTAAACGTTGCCTCAGAGTTCGCAAAAATTCAATACGATGAATCGGAAGTTGCCGTAAAACAATTAATTCAGTCGATAGAAAATTCAGGATATCAAGTTCCGTTGCAAAAAACACGCTTTTCTGTGCAGGATATGGAATGTGCCTCTTGTGTTAAAAGTATTGAAACCTGGGTGTCTGCTTTGGATGGGGTTACGCAGGTTGATGTTAATTTTGGTGCAAAATGGGTAACTATTGAACATGATGCCCATACAATTACAGCGGCCCGACTTCAAAAAGAAATTAAAGATATTGGTTACACTCCCGTTGCCGATTCCGATAGCAAAGAGCAAGAACTTGTAGAGCAGCAAATTTATTCCAGTTATAAAACAAGATTAACCATCGCTGTGCTCGCAACTCTACCTGTTTTTGTTGTGTCCATGTTTATGATTGAGTTCCCGGGTCACGAATGGATGCAATTCTTGCTCACTACAGTTGTAGTTTTTTGGGCCGGACGCGGATTTTTCAAATCAGCTTATTTTTCATTGAAAGCTGGCGCTCCCAATATGGATGTACTCGTTTCAATCGGTGCAGCAACGGCATATGTTTATTCTGCTGTTGCAGTTCTATTTCCTTCTTTATTCACCGATTTTGGGCAAGAACCGCATCTGTATTTTGAAACGGCAGCAACCATTGTTACGCTTATTTTGACCGGTAATCTGCTTGAAAAAAGAGCAACTGCACGTACTTCTGACAGCCTAAAAAAACTGATAGGATTACAACCCAAAACAGCTTTAGTAAAAAAAGGCGAAGAGTTCACAGAGGAACTTATTGAGTTGATTTCTGTCGGTGAGTTTATTCAAGTTCGTCCTGGTGAACGAGTTGCACTTGATGGTAAAGTTGTTTCAGGAAAAAGTTCCGTTGACCAATCCATGCTTACCGGTGAATCATTGCCGGTTGATATTGTACCCGGCGATGTGGTTCTTGCCGGTTCAATTAACAAAGCAGGTAGTTTTGTTTTTCAAGTTGAAAAAGCCAATGCTGATACCACCTTAACTCGAATAATTGAGCTGGTGAAGGAAGCAAACGGAACTAAAGCACCCATTCAACGCCTTGCTGACAAAGTAAGTGCTTGGTTCGTTCCAACTGTATTAGGAATCGCTTTAATCACATTTATGGTGTGGTTTTTCTTTGTAGATACGGAGTTTGCATTTCGATATGCCATAATGACATCAGTTGCCGTAATGATTATTGCTTGTCCTTGTGCGATGGGATTAGCTGCACCTACAGCGGTTATGGTTGGAATTGGGCGAGGGGCAGAAAAAGGAATATTGATTCGAGGAGGTGAAGCCCTCGAAAAATTGCATGAAGTAGATACCGTGGTTTTAGATAAAACCGGAACGATTACAACCGGTGAAATTCGGGTTCAACAAGTACAGGTATCGAATACTTTTACCGAGCTCGATGTACTAAGATGGGCAGCATCAGCTGAACTCCCAAGTGAGCACCCTGTCGGTAAAAGTGTTGTTCGTTTTGCTCAGGAAAAACAAGTGCAACTCATTCAACCGGAACACTTTAGCAATGAACCCGGAGTTGGAATTCAGGCATTAATTGACGGAAAATCAGTACGAGTTCAAAAAGTAACGGAAAGCATTCAGGAACTTAACCATGCTACCGGAACGATTATTCAAGTTTTGGTTGATGATAAACATGCTGCCTACATTCATTTATCCGATCAGATACGAGAAGATTCGGCAAGTGCAATTAAGCGATTGCAAGATATGGGCTTAGAGGTAATCATGTTAACCGGCGATAATCAGAAAACGGCTGAAAACATAGCCACTCAAGCGGGGATCAAAAAAGTAATTAGCAATGTTTTGCCACATGAAAAAGCAGCAGAAATTGATAGACTGATGGAGAAGGGCAAAAAAGTAGCTATGGTTGGAGATGGTATTAATGATGCGCCGAGTTTAGCCAAAGCATATGTGGGCATTGCAATGGGACAAGGAACCGACATTGCATTAGAATCAAGTGATGTGATTTTACTTCGTGAATCCTTACATCAGATTTCAGATTCCATTGGTTTGTCGCGCCAAACGGTACGAACCATCAAACAAAACCTATTCTGGGCATTCTTTTATAATACTGCTGCCATTCCAATTGCTGCAGGTGTTTTATATCCTGCATTTGGCTTGTTATTGAGTCCAATGATTGGGGCCGCAACGATGGCATTTAGTGATATCTTTGTAATCGGCAACTCTATATTGTTGAAATTTAAGCAATTACGCTAATGTTAAATCTTGATTCCATGTGTGGATGTTAAACAAGTCTATGCTTAACTTCTTCGCACATGGAAACAACCCTATTGATAAAAGGATTAATTGCCGGCATAACCATAGCGGTGCCCGTTGGTCCGGTAAATCTAATCTGTATTCAACGTACTTTAAATGATGGTCATGCGCGAGGCTTGGTTTCCGGTTTAGGGGCCGCTCTTGCAGATACTTTGTATGGTTTTATTGCAGGTTTTGGGTTAACACTTGTAACATCTTTTCTTTTTGAGAATCTGCCTGTTTTAAAAATAGTTGGTGGAGCGGTAATTATTGCTCTTGCGGCAAGAATGTGGAGAGTTAAGCCACGAATCATCCGAAAAAATCCACAAATATCAACAAAAAGCTTGTGGAGCGCTTTCTATTCTACTTTTGCAATTACCTTAACCAACCCACTTACAATCATGGTGTTTATTGGGATATTTGCAGGTTTAGGGTTGGAAGATCATTCCACTGATATACATGCATCACTGTTGTTAATCGTTGGAGTATTTTTAGGTTCATTACTTTGGTGGGTTGTTTTGAGTACAGTTGTTAACCGAGTTCGACACCGATTTAGCCCTCGACTTTTACTCTATATGAATCGAACCTCAGGTATGATCATTTTTTTATTCGGATTGGGTTTGATGATTTCTACCGTATATGAGTTTGCACAAACTTTGTAGCAAATTTGATACACCTGCGTCTAGCATTTTGATATACATGGCTTAACTTCTCTTTCAAACTACCTGTAAACAGCTGAATCCGCTGTGTAATCGCACATTTTTAATTTTTTTTAATCTACTGTGTAAGATTGGCACTTTTCGTGCGTCTATTTACCTCAAGCTTTTCGGAAATCCGGATTTGCCAAACATCGAACGAGGTATTTATGAACATTCTACTCATCATAACAGCTTGTATTATTTTTTATCTGATTGCGAACATCATGCATCGGTACGCACAGCGTGATACCAATCAACTACTTCTGAAAGCTGTGGCTTCGGGTGCTTACAGTATAGTAGAGGAATTACTACGCCACCAACCTGATGTAAACGTTAAAAACGCAGACCATGAAACCCCCTTGATGATTGCTTCACGTAAAGGATATTTATCTATAGCAGAACTTTTGGTTATGTCCGGTGCTGATTTGAACACTAGTTGTAAAAATGGCAAAACGGCTTTAATGATGGCTTCCAAAGAAGGCCATACCGAAATCGTTGACTTACTGCTCAAATTTGGCGCAAATCCCAAAAAAACATCCAAAAAAGGTTGGACTGCAGCTATGTTGGCTTCGGCATATGGAAATGAAACAACCAAATCCGTATTGGCATCATCATAAACAATTTCAAAGATTCTCCCTAAGATCAATAATGAGCGAAGAGGCTGTCTCTGAAAAAGGCAGCCTCTTTTTTTTGAATGAAAATGCTACAAAACGCATTTATAAGACATTGCGCGGATTTTCGTATTTTTGCGGTCATTTTGCATTAAAACTCTTTCAACCACAAAACCCCTTCATGAAAAACATTCGAAACTTTTGCATCATTGCTCACATCGATCATGGAAAATCTACGTTAGCTGACCGTTTGTTAGAGAGAACAGGAGCAATTACGGAACGGGAGATGCAAAATCAGGTACTCGACGACATGGATTTGGAGCGTGAACGTGGAATTACCATTAAGAGTCACGCTATTCGGATGGATTACAAAAGTAAAAGTGGTGAAGCTTATTATTTTAATTTAATTGATACTCCGGGTCACGTTGACTTTGCCTATGAAGTATCGCGTGCTTTAAAAGCTTGTGAAGGTGCTCTGTTGGTGGTAGATGCCAGCCAAGGAGTTGAAGCTCAAACGTTATCAAATTTGTATCAGGCTATAGACCAAAACCTCGAAATTATTCCTGTTCTAAATAAAATAGATCTTCCCGGTGCGATGGTTGAAGAGGTGGCTAAGCAAGTAATGGATATCTTGGGCTGCAAGCGTGAAGAAATTATACCTGTATCCGGAAAAACAGGCTTAGGAGTCGATGATTTGTTAGAAGAAATCATCAAACGAATTCCTCCTCCAAAAGGCAATCCAGATGCCCCCGTTCAGGCTTTGATTTTTGACTCAGTATTCAATTCCTATCGCGGTTCAGTGGTGTATGTGCGTATGATGCAGGGAACCTTGAAAAAAGGGGATAAAATCAAATTCATGCAAACCGATAAAGAATACGAAGCGGAAGAGGTTGGTTATTTACGGTTAAAAAATGATCCACAGCCGAGTCTATCAGCCGGTGAAGTAGGCTACATTATTGGGTCGGTGAAATCGATTCAGGATACGAAAGTGGGAGATACCATCACAACAGTAAAAAATGGAGCCCCCAATCCAATTCCGGGATATAAAGTGGTAAAACCGATGGTTTTTTCCGGTATTTATCCAACACGTTCCGATGATTTTGAAGATTTACGTTCTGCTTTAGAAAAACTGCAATTAAATGATGCCTCATTAACCTTTGTGCCGGAAACTTCAGCAGCATTAGGATTTGGGTTTCGTGCCGGTTTCTTGGGGATGCTCCACATGGAAATCATTCAAGAACGTCTCGACCGTGAATTTAACATGGACATTATTACCACGGTGCCAAACGTTAAATTTGATGTAAAACTCACAGATGGTAGTTTGTTTTCAGTTGAAAACCCCTCTCAAATGCCGGATCGAGGCAAAATTGAAGAGATTTATGAGCCTTACATCAAAGCTCAAATTATTACACCAACCGAATACATCGGTGCGATTATGAAGTTATGTCAGGAACGCCGTGGTGTGTATATCAACACGCAATATTTGGATACAACACGGGTGGATTTGTCCTATGAGTTGCCTTTAGCGGAAATCGTGTTCGATTTTTATGATAAATTGAAAAGTATCAGCCGTGGGTATGCGTCATTGGATTATGAGATTATTGATAACCGTTTTGGCGAACTCGTAAAACTTGATATTATGCTCAATGGCGAAGCTGTTGACGCGTTTTCAACCATTGTTCACAAAGACAAAGCCTACGAATGGGGCAGAAAATTATGTGGTAAATTACGCGAGCTTATTCCGCGACAAATGTTTGAAATAGCTGTTCAGGCTGCTATTGGAAATAAAGTTATTGCCCGTGAAACGATTAAAGCCTTGCGAAAAGACGTATTGGCAAAATGTTATGGCGGTGATATTTCTCGTAAACGTAAACTTCTTGAAAAGCAAAAAGAGGGTAAGAAACGTATGAAGCAAGTTGGAAGCGTGGAAATTCCACAAGAAGCTTTCCTTGCAGTCTTATCCATGGACCAAGCTTAATGTATATGTATCAAAAATTAGTTGCAGTTGTTCTAGTTGCAATTTGTAGTGTAATTTGTTCTAGCCAAGTAGTAGCTCAAGGCGTTTTTGCAGCTCCTAAAATCAAAAAAGTGAGTCATGAAGAGCGCGAAGATTTTCAAATGCGCTTTGAAAGTATCAAATGGACAGGCGCCGGTTTATATGAAAAAACACCTATCGACTATATTCCTACCATGGAATTAAGAGCTCGACTCCAAAAAGTATTTGGTAACCCAACCCAACGCCTAGAAGATTTAATTGATAAGAAAGATTTTCGTCCGGGTGAATGTATTCAGTTCGAATATTGGTTTGTGGTTAACGATTCCATTCCTATGATGATATTAGACGTTGACGGCCCTTTTGCAAATGGTTTAACATACGGTGGGGCATCTCGTTACATTGATTTAATGCCGGAAGTAAAACGTACGTTATCGAAACTTTTGCTGGATGTAAAAGAACTCGCAGAATATGATGATTATTTTTACTCTCCTGAAGATGATCGTTTGGCTTGGTATCGAATTGCGTACAAAAATGGAGAATTTTTAAACAAGAAAATTGATCGTCCTGCGGGTTTCAGGGAAATTGTTTTTGATAACAGAAGGAGATAACAGTGGCGGAACCAAATAAGCCAATATCAAATCGAGCACAAAGAAAGCGTGTGAATAAGCAAGACGCTGTGCAACATAAAGAAGCAAAAAAATGGGCTAAAGAGTGGTTAGATGCTATTGTTTTTGCTGGAATTACCGCTTTAATTATTCGGCAATTCTTATTTGGCGCCTTTCGAATTCCTACTCCTTCCATGGAAAAGAGTTTATTGGTTGGTGATTTCTTGATAGTATCCAAAGTAAACTATGGTCCACGAACCCCTATGAGTGTGGCCTTCCCGTTCACCAGTTGGCATATTTCCGATTTTACTTTGCCATGGTTCAGAATTCCCGGCTTTGATTCTATCAAACGAAATGATGTGGCGGTATTCAATTACCCCATGGAAGACAAGGTGATATCGCAAAAGGAACACTACATCAAACGATTGGTTGGTATGCCCGGCGATACCCTCGAATTGGTGGCCAAGCAATTATTTGTAAATGGAAAACCTGCGGATGCCATGCAAACGAATGAGTATGAACATGAGGTATTTGTAGGTGAGCGACTTCGGTTGAGTGCAACGCGTGTTAAAGAAGCCGGGGGACAAATTCTACGAATGAATACTCCCACCAGTTATATTATTAACATGACCGAAGAGGTTGCCGCAACGATTCAAACATGGCCCGGAGTTGATTCTGTTAAAAAGTTTTCACTACCAGCAGATTTTCGTGAACCAGGTAGAAATCAATTTGTTTATGCAAGTGGAATTGAGGGGAACAGAGATCATTTTCCTCCGGTAGTTATTCCTTTTAAAGGACAAAAAATTACGCTTACTGAGCAAAACTGGACCTACTATTATGATATTATTGCTCGTTATGAAAAAAATGATTTTCGCCGGTTAGGTGATCGGTTTACCATAAATGGGAAGTCCACCAACGAGTACACGATTCAACAGGATTATTATTTTATGATGGGTGATAATCGTGACAATAGCTTGGATTCGCGTTATTGGGGATTTGTACCCGACGACCACATGGTTGGAGAAGCTTTTATGATATATTTAAGTTTAGACCACGATTCTTGGTTGCCACGTCTTGGAAGAACGTTCAACATTATCCGATAATCGGTATTTGACTATTAAAAAAAGCCATGTTAAAACAGTTTCAACATGGCTTTTTTTATACTTGATGGGTTAGTTTTTTAAATTTTCAAAAAGTCCGGCAGCACCCATTCCACCGCCAACGCACATGCTAACCATGCCATAACGCTTATTAAGGCGCATCATATCATATAAAATTTGGGTACTTAATTTTGCGCCAGTTGCACCAAGCGGGTGCCCCATAGCAATCGCGCCGCCATTTATATTGATAATTTCGGGGTTTAGGTGAGCTTCTTGAATCACAGCAAGTGCTTGAGCTGCAAAAGCTTCATTTAACTCAATCAAATCAATTTCATTTAATTGGATACCTGTTAGTTTAAGAAGTTTAGGAATAGCTTCAACTGGTCCTATTCCCATGATTTCCGGTGCAACACCAGCAACTGAAAACCCACAGTATCTAGCAATGGGTTCTAAACCCAGCTCTTTTACTTTTTCTTCACTCATTACCAAAGCAAAAGCAGCAGCATCATTCATTTGTGAAGCATTTCCGGCAGTTACGCTTCCACGCGCCTTAAAAACAGGTTTCAATGTTGATAATTTTTCGATTGTAGTATCAGCACGTGGCCCTTCATCTACTTTAAATGTAAAGGATTGTTCTTTTGAACCAAGACTTCTGTAGGTAACAGGCACATCTACAATTTGTGAAGAAAAATATCCATTTTGTTGTGCCTGGATAGCTTTTTGATGACTATTAAATGCGAATTCGTCTTGCTTATCTCGTGGAATTCCATACTTCGTAGCTACATTTTCAGCAGTAAGACCCATATTGATATAAATCTCAGGGTAATCTTCAACAAGGTTTGGATTAGGTTGAACACTGAAACCACCCATGGGAACTAAACTCATGGATTCTACTCCACCTGCAAAAATAATATCAGCCGAACCGGACATAATTCGTTCAGCGGCAAGTGCAATAGACTGAAGTCCTGAAGAACAAAATCTGTTGATAGTCATAGCAGGAACCTCAACTGGGAGACCTCCCAAAACGGCAACTTGTCTGGCAATATTTAAGCCTTGAGATGCTTCCGGGAAGGCACATCCAACGATAACATCATCAACTTGGGAAGGATTTACTTGAGGGAATTTTTTCAGTAAGGCTTGAATAACAAGGCCTCCTAAGCGGTCGGGGCGTTCAAAACGAAGAGAGCCTTTATTGGCTTTACCACAAGCGGTTCGAAGGGCATCAACGATATAAACTGATTTCATGATAAAAAGGTGTAAAGTGTAAGGTGTAAGGTGTAT
>CAZIQX010000072.1:0-9079 GCA_964541325.1 uncultured Chitinophagales bacterium
TGTCTGAAATAGTAGTGTGTTTGCGTTGAGTTAATATTATCTGTTTGATGATACAGTAGAATGGGATGAATTTCAACTTGGATGTTTGTGACTAATTCTAAGGGCGAAGACGCCCGCAAGAAAATTTAAGACTAACTTAATGTCGCAAGCGTCCACACTTGTTACTATTCCCACGAGCTTGGTTGATCCCGAAAGCTTTCGGGATTCGGTACTCATAAAACTTTAGACAATAATGCCCGCGAGATAAAAGGTAGTACACTAGCTCTTAATACTTTCAATCACCGTTAATCCTTTAAATTAGCCCAAAAATAAAGGGAGTCTCCTCCCGGATGACTCCCCTTCTAGCAATCTACATCTGTGAGTATGTAAGATGTTTATTAGTCCATAATTTTTCGCAAGAAAGCGGGTAATTCGCTGTCGCTCTTATCAATACTTTCTGTACGATTGTTGAGCAATACATTTCGTTGATTTACCATGCCACCGGCTTGTTTCATCTGATTGAATCCAAACTTTTGTTGTTTTTCTTCAATCGGTTCTTCATGAATCGGAGTAGCCTGTACCGCTTTACGCTCGAATGCAGGAACATCCATTTTCTTGAGGTTATTTTCGCCTTTGTAATATTCATTCGGACGACGAGGAATTCTACTTCCCAGTTGGTCAACGGTAGGAATTTTTACCTGTGGCATTGCCGGACGTGCAGCAACTTGCGGTTCAGCCTTTTTAGATGAAGTAACACGAGTTCCACCGGCACCATTTGCTAATTCAAAACCGGTAGCAATTACAGTTACACGGATTTCATCACCATAGTCGTTATCCAACACCGTACCCATGATGATTTCAGCATCTTCACCGGCTTCCTGATTAATCACACTCGTTGCCATATTGATTTCACGCAATCCGAGGCCTTCAGAACCGGAAATGTTAACCAACACGTTACGTGCACCTCGAATACTTACTCCATCCAACAATGGTGAAGCAATGGCAGCGCGAGCAGCAATTTCTGCGCGGTCAGGACCGGAAGCTTTGGCAGAACCCATGATAGCCGCACCGCCGTCAACCATAGTGGTTTTAACGTCGGCAAAGTCGAGGTTAATCACACCGGGCATCAAAATAAGATCCGAAATACCACGTGTTGCACCGTAGAGTACTTCATTTGCCATTTCGAAGGCTTCGATAAGTGTGGTGTTTTCTTCGCAAACATCTAAAAGGCGCTCATTAGGAATTACAATAACTGTATCGCAATTCTTTTTGAGTTCCATGATACCATCAGTAGCAAATTTGCTTCGAACTTTACCCTCGCACATAAAAGGTGTGGTTACAATACCAACCGTTAAAATACCTTTTCTCTTTGCGATTCCGGCAACGATTGGTGCACCACCGGTTCCCGTACCACCACCCATTCCGGCAGTGATAAATACCATATCGGCACCTTCAACGGCTTCTTCAATTTCGTGGCGGTTTTCTTCAACGGCTTCGCGACCAATTTCAGGGCGGGCACCGGCACCTAAACCAAGTGTCAAAGATTTACCCACTTGAATGGTAATATCCGCTTTATTGTCTTTTAAGGCCTGAGCATCGGTATTTAAAGCGATGTACTCTACATTATTTAAGCCTTTTAATATCATGTTGTTGATAGCGTTTCCTCCGCCACCTCCAACTCCAATCACTTTTATTTTTGCATTTTGTGTGCTTTGGTCATCAAAGCTAAAACGCGATAGACGATTTTGCATAATGGACTCCTTCGTTATTTCGATTGCTATATGTTTTTTAAAGTTCTTTAAACCAAGTTTTGAATTTGTCAGCGATTTTATTCACCACATTTTCAACGTTTGTACCAACCGATGACCCTGGGATTTGGGCATCAGATAAACCAACCGTTGTGGGCGAGCTAGCTGAATTGGAACGTAATGCGTGAAGTACCAAACCTACGCCTGTAGCATAAATCGGATTATTCACCTCGTTTACAAGGCCGCCTGTGAGTCCTCTTGGAATACCCACTTTAGCGTCCATACCTAACACATCGTTAGCAAGCGGACAAATTCCGCGAATAAGTGAACCACCACCGGTGAATACAACACCGGCACTTAATTCACTCGCATAACCACTGCGTTTTATTTCAATGGCTACGATTTCTAAGATTTCTTCCATACGCGACTGAATGATATGCGCTAGAATACTTTTCTTAATTTCTTTGGGTGGGCGACCTGCAATTCCTGGTACAGGAATAATATCTTCTTCTTCGATCATTGGGGCGTATGCCACACCATAATCATGTTTTAATTTGATGGCCTGATCTTCCAAAACGCCTAGGCCAATTCGAATATCGTCGGTTACTTTACTGCCCGCGATAGCGACAACAGCAGTGTGACGAATCACATTATCCTGGAAAATGGCAATATCTGTTGTTCCACCACCGATATCCACCAAAACAACGCCGGCTTCTTTTTCTTCTTCGTCTAGAACAGCATAAGATGAGCCAAGTGGTTCGAGAATAATGTCAGCCACTTGATAACCGGCACGTTCTACGCAGCGATAAATATTTTTAGCGGCAGAAACTAAACCTGTAATAATGTGAACTTCAGCTTCCATACGCATGCCACTCATACCCACAGGATCGGTAATACCGTCTTGCCCATCCACAATAAATTCTTGAGGTATAACATGGATAATTTGCTGATCGGTAGGTAACATGATACGCTGACAATCCTCTAACAGACGCTCCACATCGCGAATGGTAATTTCATTGTCTTTATTGTTGATGGTAATCACACCTTTACTGCGCATACTTCTAATGTGATCGCCTGCAATTCCAACATTGACTGCCTGAACTTTGATACCGGAGGCTAATTCGGCTTGTTCAACAGCTTTTCGGATTGCATTTACTGTTTTCTCAATGTTAACTACCACGCCACGATTAAGACCGTCGCTTGGTGCTTTACCCACACCGAGAATGTTTATTTTGCCCATTTCGTCGATGGACGCTACAATGGCGCACACTTTTGTGGTGCCCATATCTAAGCCTACTACTATGCGTTCTGCCATACGATTGCTTGTGTTTGATTGCTAGGATGATGTAATAACATGGTTTTGCAGGTCATCTGTTGCCTGCTTCTGTAGTCTGAGTTCAGAAGGTTACCTTTTGAGCGTTGTATGTTTGAAATTCTACTCATCGGGTTATCACCTGACCTCTATATCGTAAATCCACTTCTGCGAGTGTCTCAATGCCCACTTTTGGGACAATCTGTGCATAAAAAGACTCCCAACTATCCAAGGATTCGGTTGGGTTTTCTGTACCAAAAATCAATTTAACGCCATTATCGGAACTCATGGCTACAACACCTTCAGTATCGCTCCACGCCACCTCGCTAATCGTTGCATTACCCACCTGATGCATTTGAAGTGCGGTTAAAAATTGCGATACCTTCTCAAAAGACTCCCCTTTTAGTGTATCGTTCACAGCACGAATCGGAAAACCAAACAATAACGGAACATGTGGTGTTTTATCAAATAATTGAGGCATAACCAAGCCGTCGGCATCTACTAAAGCTTTTTTTGAACCATTTAGCAGAAGAGCAATTGGTCTGCGTTCTGTTATGGTAATTTTTAATTGTGATGGTGGTAAAATGGCAATATCTGCTTGTTTAATAAACGGTAATTGCTCAATACGTTTGATAACAGCATATAAATCCACACTATCCGGTGATACATCACTAGGAATACTTGCCTTACGCAAGATATCATCTTCATTCGTGTAAAAATTACCCTCAACCAAAATGCGCTTTGCACTAACATTCTTGAAACGAACATAACCAATGGAAAACCCAATGATTAACACCAAAGCACCGATAATACTATACCATCCGCGACGCTTTTTCTTGGGATTCTCAGGTTGCTCGCTTTTTTCTCCTTTAGGAAGTTTTTTGGCATAAACCGGAGCATCAACGGGTTCAGTAACCGCTTGCTCAGAAACTCCTAATAAAGGAGCATCCGGTTCTGCTGCACGCTTTACATATTCGTCGAGCAAATCCTTGTTAATCGGGTCGTTATATTCGTTTGAGTTCTGCACTTATACTTTTGAAGGTTTAAAGGTTCCTTGATTGAGAGCATCAGCGAACATTTCGCCATACTTGTAAATATCACCGGCACCCATAGTGATAACGATATCGCCCTTTTTTACAATCTCTTTGAGTTTTGCTGGCAATTCTCGTTTATCTACCACATAGTGCACATTACGATGACCATAATTTCTGGCCGTATCAGCAATTAAGGCACCGGTTACTCCTTCAATAGGTTTTTCGCGGCTTGGATAAATATCCGTTACCACTAACACTTCAGCATCGAAAAAGCTAAGACCAAATTCTTCGTATAAATCTTGCGTACGTGAGTACAAATGGGGCTGGAATACTGCAATTACGCGGCGGTCTTTCCATCCATCACGAGCCGCTTTTAAGGTTGCTTGTACTTCGGTTGGGTGATGCGCATAATCATCTACTACCATAACTTCATGGGCTTCTGCTTTAATTTGGAATCGACGGAATACGCCACTAAACTTGCCTAAGCCTTCTTTAATTTGCTCCCAGCTCATTTTTAATTCTAAACCAATAGCTATGGAAGCAAGTGCATTTTTTACATTGTGAATACCGGGCGCCTGTATGGTAACTTCACCTAATTTTTCATCCAAATACAACACATTGAACGTTGTTGACATGGCCGCATTTCTAATTTCGACGGCGCGAAGTTGTGCTTGAGGGGTTAAACCATAACTCACAATGCGTTTTTTAATATGTGGAATGATTGAACGAACCATGGGGTCGTCGAGACACATAACAACAGCACCGTAAAACGGAACTTTATTAGCAAATTCAATAAATGCACTTTTGATATCATCTAAATCCTCATAAATATCGAGGTGGTCGGTATCAATATTGGTGATAACAGCCAAGGTAGGATTGAGTTTTAAAAACGTTCTATCGTATTCGTCGGCTTCAACAATCATGATATCCCCTTCGCCCACAACAGCATTTGTTTTATCAAAACTATGTACGCGACCGCCAACCATAATAGTAGGATCGAATTGACCTGCCTGAACAACCAAGCCGGTCATCGTAGTCGTGGTGGTCTTACCGTGAGTTCCTGCGATACCAATGCCGAATTTCATGCGCATAAGTTCCGCTAACATTTCAGAGCGTTTGATTACAGGAATCTTTTTGCGTAAAGCTTCACGTGTTTCAACATTTTCCTCAGCAGTAACCGCACTTGTGTACACTACAACATCCACATCTTGCACATTTTCTGCTACATGACCTAAATAAATAGCAGCGCCTAGTTTTTTTAGGCGGTCGGTATTTTCGCTTAGAGATGAGTCAGAACCGGAAATTTCATACCCGCGTTTAAGCAAAATTTCAGCCATTCCGCTCATACCAATTCCACCGATTCCCACAAAATGCAGTTTGCGTGTTTTCCCAAATACCGGTTGTGTTTGAATTCGTTTACTCATGGTTTAATTTCTTTTCAAGTCAATAATTCGAAGTACTTCCTGAGCAATTTCTTTAGCTGCATCAGGTTTTGAAAGCGATAAAGCAAGCAGTGACATCCGTTCGAGTTGTTCTTGGTCGGTGATGACTTCACGAACCGTTGCCACAATTTTTTTGTCTAATTGATCATCGCGCAACATGATAGCGGCTCCATTTTCCACCATAGCCATAGCATTATGTGTTTGATGATCGCCTGCAACATGCGGAGATGGCACTAAAATGGAAGGTTTTCCTGTAACTAACAGTTCAGCACACGAACTTGCGCCCGCTCGGGAAATCACTAAATCTGCTGTTTTATAGGCGAATGGCATGTTGTCGAGAAAACTCATTAAACGCAGATTCGGAAACTCTTGAACGGGAATTTCTTTAATGAGTGTATCGTAATAGCGTGTTCCACATTGCCATAAAATTTGTAGTCCCAATTCATCATGTAATTCTTTTAGATGATGAGCAACCGATTCATTGATAGCTTTAGCCCCCAAACTTCCACCTAAAACCAATAAAGTTGGTTTATTAGGCGAGAAACCAAATGCCTCGTAGGCTTCCTGACCTACGTTTTGTAACAAGGATTTGCGAGTTGGATTACCTAATAAACGCGTTTTATCTTTCGGGAAATACTCATCAGCTTGTTCAAAAGCAGTAAAAATAAGTTTGGCTTTATTGGCCAATAAACGATTGGTTACACCCGGGAAACTGTTTTGCTCTTGTAAAACAACAGGGATTCCCATTTTTGCAGCCACATATCCAACTGGACCTGAAACGTAACCACCACAGGCTACCACCATTTCAGGTTTTAGTTTTTTTAAAATTTCACGGGTTTGCCACAAACTGCGTAACAGCTTAAAAGGGAACATCAGATTTTTTAAAGTGATATTTCGGTGAAATCCACTTATCCAAATATGATGAATGGGATATCCGGCTTTTGGCACGGCAACCCATTCCATTTTATCACGCGTACCAATAAATTGTAAATCAACGGCTTTGCCGGAATCACGCAAGGCATCCGCAATAGAGATAGCAGGAAACACGTGTCCACCCGTTCCGCCTGCTGCCAATACTATTTTGTAGGCTTGGTTACTCATGCGCGGATCATCTTCTTTTTTGAAACATTCAGAACAACACCGACCATTAAACCGGCAAATAACATATTGGTACCACCATAGCTCACAAATGGCATGGGAAGACCGGTAACAGGTAACAAGCCGGAAGCTACACCTGCATTTATAAAACCATATAAAGCCACCGTAAACGTAAATGCGGAAGCCAATAACATACCTTGTTGGTCAATAGCACGCCGAGCAACAACGCCAACTCCACGAATCAGAAATGCGGAGAACAAAATCATGAGGAAAACACCCCCCACTAAGCCGTACTCCTCACCAATAATGGCAAAAATGAAATCATTGTATGGCGCAGGGAGAAAATCTCGCTGAGAACTTTTGCCAATACCCACTCCGAATAACTCACCTCTAGCAAAGGCAATATGAGCTTGTTGCGATTGGTAACCTTCATCTAAAGCAAAGTTGTCACTTTTGATGTGAATAACCTGCTCAATGTAGTTATCAATCCGTTTTTGACGCTCCGGATTTTGACCAATCAGAAACAGACCACCAAGAACTCCTAAACCAATTAAGCCCACGATATGGGTTAATTTTACACGACCAATAAATAAGATGAGCATGCAAATAGCAAAAAGAAGTCCGGCAGAACTAAAATCTTCCACACCAATCAAAGCACAGGTAATAAAAATCCAAACCAAAATGGGTAAGAAAGCTCGTTTAAAATCGTGGATATATTCTTGTTTACTGATAATCATTGTGGTTACCTGTAGCACGAGCGCGACTGTAGCAAAAGATGAAGGTTGAAAAGAAAATCCACCCACATTTATCCAACGTTTGGCTCCAAACGACTCGGTTCCAAAAGCAATCACAAATAACAGTAAAGCCCAGGAAACCAAAACAGCCACTTTTGAAAAACGAAGCATGATGTGATAATCAATCTTGGAAAATAAAATCATCACCATAAAGGCAATTCCCATTTTCACCATGTGCCCCATCAATAGGCTTCCAGCACTAGTTGCTTTGGTTTCAGCAAAAAAAGCAATAGACGAATACACCGCCATTAAGCCAACCATCATAAGCATAATCACAATAGCCAAAATGAATCGATCAGAGCCTTTTCGCCCAGCGTCGAGTTCTTCGGCGTCGGTTGCTATAAATCCTGATTGGGTTTTATGTGGTGAAAATACTTGCATAACTTATGGCTACAATTTGTTTACAATGCTTTTGAATACCCGTCCACGATGTTCAAAGCTGTCGAACATATCAAATGAAGCACAGGCAGGACTTAAAAGCACTACCTCGCCACGTTTTGCTTTTCGACGTGCAATTTCTACAGCTTCCTGCATCGATTGAGCATCCATTAAATTGGGAACTACCTCTTCGAGTTGTTCACGCACTTTATGTTTGGATTCCCCTATTGCAATAATGGTGTGCACTTTTTCTCGAATTAAGGCATACAATTCGGAGTAATCATTTCCTTTATCACGCCCGCCTAAAATGAGAACCATTGGAACCTGAAAACTATCGAGGGCAAACCAAACTGAATTTACGTTGGTAGCTTTACTATCGTTGATGTAGCGAACACCATCCAATTCACGCACAAATTCAAGACGATGTTCAACACCTTCAAAACGACTCAAACTTTCGCGAATCGCTTCTTTACTGATTTCAGAAGCACGCGCTGCCATTGCCGTAGCCATGCCATTAGAAAGATTATGTGCTCCGGGTAAGCTGAGCTCATCCTTGGGCATTAACGATTCTTTTTTACCATCAAGTTTAAACACGATTTCATTGTTTTCGAGGTGAACACCTTCCTCAACCTGCTCTTTGCTTGAAAAACCGTAAAACTGAATTTTCTTGCCATGCGCTTTGGCATTTTCAATCGCCTGCAAAATCAATGGGTCATCAGCGCCGTAAACCAATACATCCGTCTCGTCCTGATTTTCAAATATGCGATACTTTGCCTGTGCATATAAATCCATGTTGTAGTGATAGCGGTTTAAATGGTCGGGCGTAATGTTTAATAAAACGGCAACTTTAGGTTTAAACCATTTAATATGATCCAATTGAAAACTGCTTACTTCTAACACCACTGTTGTGTCTTCTGTTGTTTGTTCTACAATTGAAGAAAACGCAACACCGATATTTCCTGCCACGATATATCGTTTTTTTGCTTGCTCAAAAGTGTGTGCAATCCAGGTTGTAACGGTTGTTTTGCCATTTGAGCCGGTAACAGCAACTATCGGACCTTTACAAAACCAACTCGCTATCTCAATTTCGCTAAACACCGATGTTCCCGTTTGCAGGAAATATTGAACAAGTGGGGCTTCAGTAGGAACTCCGGGAGATACAACCGCGAAAGCGCAAGAACGGGCGCGGTCGGAATGTCCTCCATCTTCCCATGAAATATTCAAGGTATCTAAAAACAAACGATCATCGGGTTTAATCTGACCCGCATCCGTTACAAACACTTCGGCACCTTTT
>CAZIQX010000072.1:9089-13642 GCA_964541325.1 uncultured Chitinophagales bacterium
AGCCGCACCAATAACCGTAATTTGTTTGTTTGCAACGTTAATCATCTGATTTTCAATGTGATAAGAGTGAGTATGGCAAGGAGAATGGAGATAATCCAAAAACGAGTTACAATCTTAGGTTCCGGCCAGCCGGATTTTTCAAAATGGTGATGAATTGGCGCCATTTTAAATACACGACGACCTTCACCATATTTCTTTTTTGTGTATTTGAAATAGGTTGTTTGGATGATTACCGAGAGCGTTTCCATGAAAAACACACCAGCTAAAATCGGAAGCAATAACTCTTTTTTAACCATGATAGCCAATGCTCCAATTGCTCCACCTAAGGCTAATGAACCTGTATCACCCATAAATACTTGTGCAGGATAGGTGTTGTACCACAAAAATCCGATGCAAGCACCTACTAGCGCCGCTGCAAAAATGGTTAGTTCACCCGCACCCGGTAAGTAAATAATGTCTAAAAAGCTCGAGAAGTCTGTTCTCCCCGATACATAGGCTAAAATTCCTAACGCAGCACCTGCTATTCCTGAAATCCCTGCTGCTAGTCCATCAAGACCATCTGTTAAATTAACTGCGTTACTTGTGGCAGTTAAAATGAAAATCACTACCGGTATATAAATCAGCCAACCGTATTCAGCACCGATAAACACATAGTCGATGTTAAATTGCTTTAAAAATGGAATGGTTGTTAGTGTGTTATAATCAGAAAACGCGGGCCAGAAATACAATACTGAACCTAACACTAAACCCGTAACTACTTGTCCTGCAATTTTTAAGCGTCCGGCTAATCCTTTTTTGTCTTTTTTGATGATTTTGATATAGTCGTCTAAAAAACCAACCATTCCAAGGAATAACATCACAAAAACAACTAACCATCCATAAATATTGGCTGGTTTTGTCCATAAAATGGATGGAATTACCGCTGATAAAATTAAAATAATACCACCCATGCTTGGAGTTCCGGCTTTAGAAAGATGACTATCCAATCCGATATCCGTACGAACCACTTCACCTAATTGCATGCGCTGCAACCAAGTGATGATTTTTTTACCGATAAACAAGCTAATTAATAACGCAAAAGAGGCGGCTAAGGCGCTTCTCACCGTAATGTAGGAGAAGGCGCCAAAGCCCGGGGGTTGGTAGTTTTTTTCAAGCCAATCGAGTAAGAGATATAACATTAGTTGGTCTCCTTCTCGAGGTTAATTGACTTTAATCGGTTTTTAAGCGCTTCATAGGCTAAAACGCGGTCGTCCATGGGATAACGAACACCTTCAACCTCTTGATAGGTTTCGTGACCTTTACCGGCAATAAGTACCATTGAATGATTAGGAGCCGATTTTATGGCATGTGCAATTGCTTTTGGGCGGTCAGAAATGCGTTCATAAACTGCCTGTTCAGAAAAGCCTTTTTGAATATCATCTAAAATAGTATCAGGATGCTCGAATCGAGGATTATCAGAAGTGATGATGACCCTATCAGCATATTTTTCTGCAATACCAGCCATAATCGGACGCTTTTTGGCATCTCGATTACCACCGCAACCAAAAACGATAATCAGTTCTTCATTGGTTTGTTTAATGGCGTGTAAGGTTGAGGCTACATTTTCGAGCGCATCAGGCGTATGTGCATAATCTACAAATACAAAAGGAAGAGCTTCTTCTGTATCTATTAAAATTTTGTCGAGGCGACCATTTGCTCCGGTTTGTTCCGCCAAAGCTGCAATAACGCCATTCGGATTTGCACCAATGGCAATACACGCTAAATAGGCCTGAGCCACATTATAGGCGTTAAAATTACCCACGAGCGGCGAATTGATTAATGAACCGTCGAAATAAAGAGTCAAACCAGATGAATCATTTTTAAAAATATGATTTTGCGATTTTGGCTTGAAACTTACTTCCCAAACGGAACCTTGCGTTTGCAAAGCCATAAACGCTCCATTGGCATCGTCAACATTTATAATAGCTGTTGCATCAGGCGCCAATCCATTGAATAACAATTGCTTAGACTGGGCATAATCTTCAAATGTTGGATGATAGTCCAAATGATCGTGTGTCAGATTGGTAAATAAAGCCACCTGAAATGGAATGCCATCCACACGATGTTGCTTTAACGCATGAGAGGATACCTCCATGGCAACATGAGAACAACCTGCCTGAACCATGGCTGCCAAGTCTTTTGCTAATTCAATAGCTCCGGGTGTTGTTAAATTGCTACTTACTACGTCTTTGCCAATTCGCTTAGCAACGGTTCCAATTAATCCAACTGTGTAACCTAAATGGTCTAAAACCTGATAAATCAAGGTTGATATCGTAGTTTTACCATTCGTTCCGGTTACACCAATCATAACCAATTGGTTCTGAGGATTTCCATAAAACGCTAAAGCCACTTTGGATAAAACAGCTTGAGTATTAGGAACAATAATTTGAGTGCACACTACATCATCAAAGAAACGCTCTACTAAAATAGCAGCAGCGCCGGCTAGTACAGCTTTGGCTACATGGTCGTGTCCGTCGTGAACCGTACCGCGAATGGCAACAAACAAATCGCCGGGTTTTACTTTTCTTGAATCATCAGTAATATCAAGAAGATCAAGGTTTTGGTCGCCAATGACTTTTGCATATGGAATAACTTTTAATACATCTTGAAGATTCATATTAGCGCACACTCACTTTCTCTAAATCAACAGCTTTGCCACGAATGGTAATGGTTGTGCCTTTTCGTACAGTTGCACCTGCTTTGGGAAACTGAGCCAAAACGGTTCCGGAGCCAATTTTTTCGAAACTCAATCCCAAATCGAGCACTCGCATGGTGGCTTCACGCATACTTAAATCTTTTAAATCAGGAACTTCAATAGTTTCGTCTGCCACTGCTAAAGCAGGTTCACCTAACTGAATCTTAACCCATTGGTCTTCCATGATTTTTTCACCTTTTGCAGGAATCTGACCAATAACCGTTGATCCTTTACCTTCAAATTCATGTAAAATTCGTCCCTTTTGAAGTAATGCTTCAGCCACATTTTTTTTCATTCCCGTGAAATCCGGAACGATTGCGAAGTATTCGGGCAGTTTAGGTTTTAAACTTTTTTGAAGTTCATCATCCATACCAACCAAACGTGTAGCCACTTGCTTAAAAACCGGAGCAGCCGTGGTACCACCATAAATAGAAGTTCTTGGCTCATCCATAATCACCAAGCAAACATATTGGGGATTATCGGCCGGGAAAAATCCCACAAATGATGCACGGTAACGTGTTCGATATTTACCATCGGAATATTTTTGAGCAGTTCCGGTTTTCCCTGCTACATCAAGACCAGAAATCAATGCCATATTTGCCGTTCCGGAATCACTTACTACTCCACTAAAAATGGGTTTTAGCTTCATTAATGTTTCTGATTTTGCAATCCTGCGTACTTCAACCGGTTTCTTTTTTTCGATGATATTGCCGTTATTATCTACAATTTCATCCACTACATAGGGTTGCATGATGATACCATCATTGGCAAATGCTGCATAAGCTTGTGCAATCTGTATCGGTGTAACCTGAATTTCATACCCAACCGACATCCAAGGTAATGTTACCTGCGACCAATCATGTGGTTTACGAAGGCGTCCATCCATTTCGTTGGGTAAATCAATATTGGTTGGACTTCCAAATCCTGCATTTCTCACGTATTGATAAAAGTCATTGGGATTTAAACGCATGGCAATTTCTGCCGTTGCTACGTTCGAAGATTTTTCAATAACCTGACGAAAATTGATGGTTCCAAGCGGATCGTGATCACGCATCCACTGTCCATAAATCAGTTTTTGTCCATTTGCAGGGGTTACAAATTGTTCATCAAAACTCACTTTATTTTGTTCAACCGCTGCAATTGCAGTAATCAGCTTGAATGTTGAACCGGGCTCAATCATATCAGCAACTACATAGTTTCGGCGATTCTCCGATTCCGATTGCCCGGGAGTATTTGGATTAAACGAGGGATAATTGGCCATCGCTTTTATGGCACCCGTTCTTGGATCCATAATAACTGCGATACCTTTATCGGCACGGCTTCGAATCACACCCTTACGCCACTCTTCTTCTAAAATGGCTTGCATGCGAACATCAAGAGTTGTTTTTAGATGATAACCGTGTTGTGGCAATTTTTTGGGCACTCCAACTATGGCACGAATACGATTGGAGCGATCGCGTTGAACTTGCTGTGAACCGTCTTCTCCACGTAATAGCTCATCATAATAATTTTCAAGCCCTGCCATTCCTTTTGCTTGATGATTAATAAAACCAACTACATGTGCGGCAAGGGAATCATAATTATAACGACGACGATATTGTTCTTCTAAAATCAGTCCTTTTAGATTCAGGTTATATAAATCTTCGTAAACATCAATACCCAAACCTTTTCCTAAAACCACATATCGAGAACCACGTGGTGCTAATTTAATTTTGCGAAGGAAATTTTCCTTTGGCTGTCCTGTATTCACTGCCATGATATGGCAAACGGTATCAATAGATTTGTTTAGAAATTTGTTATATTCTTGTTTATCAAGATT
>CAZIQX010000073.1:0-2859 GCA_964541325.1 uncultured Chitinophagales bacterium
GAGAAGATAATGGGGTGCACTTGGCTGCCCGTTACATCGAAGAAGGAAAAATGAGTATGTGGAATGTGCTTTCGAGTACGGGGCAGCACATTACTATTGGTTCCGTTACTACCATGTTGGGGTACATGGGGCTGCTTTTTACCAATCATCCGGGATTGAATTCCATTGGGCAGTTAGCTACTTTAGGTATCGGCTTAACGTTATTTACGGCTTTGACCTTATTACCTGCTTTAATTCAATTTCTCGAAAATAATAATTGGATTCATTTCGAGCGTCGAGGCGTTTAGCCCATGATTATAAAAGACCGTGCCGTTGTATTGCGCTGTATTGACTATCAAAACTCCAGCAAAATAGTAGGCTTACTAACGCAACATAACGGGAAAATTACGGTTATTGCCAAAGGTGCTAAATCAACAAAAAGTAAATATGCCGGTCTGTTACAAGCCGGTAATATTTTGGAAGTTTTATTTTATGTGAAACCCAGTCGTGATATTCAGGTTTTAAGTGATGCTTCCTATGAAGTAAAAGCTTATCCTATTCATTTTGATATGGATAAACTCGCTCTGTTAATGCCTACTCTCGAAATGGTGGATCAATTGGTGAACGACCAAGAAGAATCTGCTGATTTCTTTGCATTTTTATCAGGCATGATCACTTGGATTATTCAAGAAGAAAAACCGGTTAAAACTCTTTTTCCATATATATTAATTCGATTAGCTGATTTGTCAGGCATTGCACTTCACTTTGAAATGGATACATTTGAAACTCAACATGTTTATTATCTGAATAGTGATAATGGTTTAATATCGAGTGAAGCACATTCCGGTTTGGCTATTAAATTGTTACCTGAACAAGCCTATTATATTTATTTGGCATGCAATCGAAAAGGGAAACGTATTTTAGAACAACCCTTTGATGATTATGAATTAAAGAACTTAATTCATCATTTAGATGTTTACTTCAAACAACATATTGAAGGTTTACGTGATAGGCGCTCCGATGTGATATTTAACGATTTATAACTATGCGCAAAAAAAATCTGGCCATTTCATTCTTAGTGATTCTAAGCTTATTTCTTACGGCTGTCGTGTTTCTTTTAAATGCACGGCTTCAAGAAATCATACAAGCCACGAAACAACAGGTTCAGGTTGAATTTACTCCGGTTCAACGCGTATCGGAGGCCTCTATCAAAAATGAACCCAGTGGAAAAATTGGTTTTCGGGCAGTAAGTGAGCGAGTAACCCCATCCGTGGTTTATGTGGAAGCTAGTGTTGCCGTATCAACTCAAATGCCAAGAGATAAAAATCATCAACAGTTTTGGGACCAATTTGGTGGAACTCCGCGTAGTACTTCTGTAGGTTCGGGAGTCATTATCAGTGAAAGTGGCTACATACTTACTAATAATCATGTTATTGAAGGGGCAATAGATAACAAAGTAACCATTGTATTAAACGATAATCGTAGTTTTGAAGGAGATTTGATTGGAACGGATCCATCTACTGATTTGGCAGTTGTAAAAATTCCAACTGCAGCTATTCAGGCAATCACTATAGGTAACTCTGACGATGTTTCGGTAGGTGATTGGGTTTTAGCAATCGGAAATCCATTTCGTTTACGCTCAACCGTAACCGCGGGTATTGTTTCTGCTTTAAGTCGCGATGTTTCCATTATTGAGGACCGTATGCGCATTGAGAATTTTATTCAAACTGATGCCGCTATCAATAAAGGAAATAGTGGTGGTGCTTTAGTGAATGAATTTGGTGAATTAATTGGCATAAACACAGCAATTGCAACCGAAACCGGAACCTATGAAGGCTACGGATTTGCAATTCCAATTAATATGGGCATTAAAATTGCGCGTGATATTATTGAGTTTGGAGAAGTTAAACGGGCTTATTTAGGGGTTCAAATTGTATCCTTAACACAGCGCCGAGCCACTCAGTTAGGACTTAGTTCGGTAGCCGGAGTTGAAATTATTGGTGCTTTAGAAGGTGGTGCAGCCTATGAAGCTGGAATTCGTTCAGGTGATGTAGTGTTAGCCATCAATGAAAAAAGTGTTTCCGCGCACAACGAATTACAAGCAAAAATTGCAGAATATCGACCAGGTGATGTCATTCAGGTTTCTGTTTGGCATGATGGTAAACAAGAAATGCGTCTTGTAACCTTACAAGGTGCTGAAAAGCAAGTTGTTCAGGATTGGTTGGGCGAAAATGATGTACAAGAACCTACTGTACCAGAAATAGTTGAACCTGAACTTGGTTCAGAAACCTTATCAAGTACTGTAGAAATCTATTCAGAAGAGTTGAAATTACGTGTTGTTACTTATGAAACTGAATCAGAGATATTTATAGAGGAAATTTCCCCAACATCAGCTTATTTTATGGCAGGTTTGCAAGTTGGAGATCAGCTTGTAGAAATTAATGATAAGCCCTTACGCTCATTCACCGATTTCAAGATTCATCTCCAACATTATCTGAATAAAAAACAAACCATTGTCTTTAAAATTAAACGAAACGGAGATTCCATTGGATTTTTTACGCTCACTCCACCTGAAAAATAAATTCCTGCTTACAGTTTTCGTTGTATTGGTTTCATGCACAGGAGGAAAAGAAGCCGCTACAACAGCATCCAAAAAAGTGAGTTATCCATCTTTTGAATCTAGTACGCTCAGTTGGAAAGCCCATGCAAATTTTCCGGCTACTGATTCATTGCAATCCGTGAAAGGAGCGAAAGAAAATGCGTTATTATTGCTTAACGAACAACTTGTTCATCAATTGGACGGACTGCGAAAAAAAGCAGTAAGCACAGGTAATAAATCATTAGACGCCAAAGAAGTAAAATTATCCTTAGCAGATTTCG
>CAZIQX010000073.1:2869-8331 GCA_964541325.1 uncultured Chitinophagales bacterium
TGATTTTGAGTTAAAGGAAAATCAAGTTTTCGAGTGGAAGATTCAGACTCAAAAAAAGACTTCTATTTATGTTACTATCGCAACAGCTGAAATGCAAAAAGCCGATGTTGCCAATTTGCTTAAGTCAAACAAACAATTAGCAAAACTGGTTGATGATACAAGCATTGCAACAATCTTAAATCCAGTTGTTCAATAGCATGAAAACTTCGGAGCGGATTTACATCGCAGGTCATCGGGGTATGGCCGGTTCGGCTACGGTTCGTGCCTTACAACGCAAAGGGTATGCACATCTGATTACTACTTCCCGTTCTGAACTGGATTTATTGAATCAGTCGGCGGTTCAACAGTTTGTGGCACATCACAAACCCGAGGTGATGATTATTGCGGCGGCTAAAGTGGGGGGGATTTTAGCCAACGATACCTATCCCTACGAATTTCTGATGGAAAACCTGATTATCGAGACCAACTTGATTCAGGCTGCGCACCAACACGGGGTAAACAAGGTCATTTTTTTGGGTTCATCGTGTATTTATCCCAAGTTTGCCGAGCAGCCGATTCGCGAGGATTCTCTGTTGACCGGACCTTTAGAACCCACCAATGAGTGGTATGCAATCGCTAAAATTGCCGGTGTGAAATTGTGCGAATCCCTCCGAAAAGAATACGGCAGAGACTATTTTTCCCTGATGCCCACGAATTTATACGGCCCCAACGACAATTTCGACCTGAAAACGAGTCATGTATTGCCTGCCATGATTCGCAAGTTTCACGATGCAACCATGAATGGACACGCGCCTGTTACCTTGTGGGGAAGTGGTACACCCCTGCGCGAGTTTTTGCATGTGGATGATTTAGCGGAAGCCATTGTGTTTGCGATGGAACAGGAACACATGCCGGAGACGCTCTACAATGTGGGTTATGGCAGCGATTTAAGCATTAAAGCATTGGCAGAAACGATTCAAACAGTGGTGGGGCACCAAGGCGAGATGGTATGGGATGCTAGCAAACCGGATGGAACGCCTAAAAAACTCATGGATTCCTCCAAATTCAGAGCCTTGAGCTGGGAACCGAAGATGGATTTATTAAGCGGCATCCAACAAACCTACGCTTGGTTCCTGGAACATCAGGAGAATTACAAAACTAATGCTCAGTAAATTTTGAGTCATTAAATGCAATTATTAAGGATTTTATAGCGAAAAAAGCGAGCTTTCCGAAATGATGTATTAAAGTTCAAACCCTACTTCGCTACCTTCAACAATATCGTGTTCCACACAAAAACCACCGACTACTTCAATAACATATTTTGCATTTTTCCCGGATTCGTAAGGCTTGGTAGTAAAAGGTTCCGTGTTATGATGAATACGAACAATTTTATAGTTAGAATCCACAAAAATGATATCTAAACTAAGCGGGGTGTTGGCCATCCAAAATGAAAGATTTTGTTCTGCTTCAAATACAAACAACATTCCTTTGTCGGCGGGAAGTGCCTCAATGCCCATTAAGCCGGCATTTCTTTCTTCAGGTTTTATGGCTAAAGCTGCTTTTACGGCGACTTTTGAGCCGTTTGATGAGAAAAATTCAATATCGGTGTTAAACAAAAGTGTAGATGTTTCAACCGATTTTGTTGACTTTTGAGCTGTTGTCGTGTTTTTGGGACTTTCTGTCGAATTACAGGAAATCATCCAAGCAATTAAAAAAAATAAACCTAAAAATCGCATGTTACCTTAATTAAATGTATTTCCATAAGCTTGCTCCATTCGTTGATGATTGGGGAAGGAAATCAAATTTTGAGCAAGTGCAATAAAAAATGAAATCATGTTCACCCAATATAATCCTTCTTCGTAAATAACACCTTTTCCAAGGGCAATTAAACACACTATAAGCCCCACAAAAGCAGGAACTAAGAGTAAACTGAGTCGGATAATGTGAGCAGAAATCACAATTTTCCCACTTCCAAGTTCTCCACGTGTTTTCTTAAATCGATTTAAAAATCGAAGAGGAAGAACCATAGCAACCGGATAAAGAATCCCCAAAAGTGCAAAATGCAGCGCAGTTAAGGCAATCAGTAAAACTGAACGTGATGACTCTAACTGATCTAATCCAAAACCAGAACTATACAAACTTATAACCGCTATAAAAAGCAAAAATGGACCTGCAAACAATAGAATCTGTATAAATCGTAGTTGTTTGAGTTGTGCGTCGCTAAGCAAATTGGGTTTCATAGTATAGAAGAAGTTATTTCAAAAGGTAAAAATACGCAGTTTATTGAAACCTTGAGGCATTTTTAGTGTCGCCCATACTTTCATATAAGACACGCAGCGTTTCTTTTAGTCCCGGAAGTTGTGCATCAAGTTGATAGGCACGTTCATAATAAGGCAAACTTTCCACTATTTTTTTACTCATTTCGGTATCATCAGAAAGCGTTAAAGCCAGTTGATAACTAGCATTTGCACGCAAAAAAAGCAAAGGTGCATAATTTACCTGATTGTCTATGGCTTTTTGAGACAGCCTTTCAGCGGCTGAAAAATCTTGTTTCAAAAAGAGATTTTTTGCTTCAAAATAAGGTCTCATCCAATTTAATTTCGAGTTTATTTTCCAAGTGTTGATCGGGAATGCTGCCGTTGTGTGTTGCGATATGCTAGTCCAAACTTGATGATAATAATCAAGAACACGCGGGTCTTCTATTTCAGGAAGAAAAATCTGAGATAGTTGGAATTGGGCCTCATTCATTAAATTAGCGTCGAGGTACAATTTGGCCATACTAATTTTGAACCATTCGTCGTCGGTAAATTGAATCAAACGCTGAAGATGATATCTGGCTTTTGCAATTTGATTATGTTGAATCCAATAAGCACTCGCTTCTGAATCGTAAAAAATTAGGGTTTCAAGTATAGTAGAGTCTTTGCTATGTACTACCTGTTCACTCCATTGAATGTCACGATCTGAAAAAAGTTGATTTCTGGCACTGAGTTGTAATCCAATAGAAAACACATCATCCGAGCTATACCCATTTTGTTCAAATTCGCTAATTAATTGAAGTGTTTGATCGGTTTCACCTAATTCACTTGTAGTAAAAATTTCTAATTCTTTAGCTTCTTGAGAGTCTGGAATTAATTCAACACAACATTGAAACCAAAACAACGCCTCTTGATAGTGAGCTGAGTTAAAACGCTGTGTTCCCAAATCCATCCATTGCTCAAATCGTTGCTGAATTTCTTGCTCGGTAAACTGACGACTTGCCGGAGTTTCAGCGTGAAATTGAGCTTGTTTTAACGACTTTACAGCTTGCTTAAAGTACGATTGATAAGCTTTTCCTTCTTGATAAGCATCATATCCCAAACGATGATAAGCTCGAAACTGCAACAAATAGGCTTCATTTAACGTTGATTTTGGCGCTTCGTTGAGGAACAGTTCAATAAACTGGATTACAGATAGATAATCACTTTCTTTTTCGGCGAGTTGAGCTTTTTCGAGGTGATTTTGGCAAAATGCAAATGTAGGAATTACTAAAAAAAGCAGTGTTAAAATGAGTCTAGTCTTCACTTTTTTGTTTGGTGGTAAGAGATTTCAAGTGTTCCAAACGTTGTGATGCCCAGTATCGTACCCGTTCTTGTTGAGTAGCTAGCGTGTTTTTTAATTGATGGAGTTCTTCGCGCGAAAGCGAGATTTCATTATTAAGTTCTTCAAGCAATTCCTGATACATTTCAAACTGATCTAAATCTTGTTGTAACAGATAGTTCATATCCGTTAAAGCTTGTTGAGATTCCCCGCCAAACTGAGTTGCCATTGAAATCTTATAGTTGATTTCACTCATTCGGCGCTGTTGATCTTCCACAGAACTCGTGAGTTTGCTCAGAATTTTATACACAGTTACTGTTTTTGTGTCAATTTCGTGGAAAACAGCACTTACCTCTTCAGTTACTTTTTGTCCATCAGAAACAAAGGTTTTGGTCTGATCTAATATTTCTGAGGTTTCTCGAGCAGCAGAAGTGGTTTTCATGGCAAGGCGGCGAACTTCATCAGCAACAACGGCAAAGCCTGCCCCTGCATGACCCGCACGGGCTGCTTCAACGGAGGCATTAACTGCCAAAATGTTGGTTTGAAAAGCAATTTCATCAATTGCTTTAATAATCGTGGTGGTTTTCTCCATGGAAGCTGAGATGTTCTCCATGGATTCATTCAACGAGTGAACCGTTACTGTTCCCATCGAAGTTGAAGTACTGATTTCGTCAGAAATGTGATTGGCTTGTATAGTTTTATCAGCATTGTCGCGTGTTAGCGTATTAATTTCTTCTATCTCTTGATTTAAAGTGCTCATGTGTTGCAAGTGAGAATCATAGGAAGAATTCAGAATTTCACTGTGTCGATACAAGCTTTCTAAATCATCATGCTGACGCAAAAAATGAGTCAATAATACATTGTATTTGGATTTGAGGAGAGCCCGTTGAGAGAAAACAAACCAAGTGAAAAGTCCGCCAATGATCACACTTAACCAAAATGCCCAAGTAATTCCCTTCCAAAGACTTGCGGCGAAAGAAATACCATTTTTTTCCGGATGAACTAATACTCCATACATTCGTGAACGTGCATCAGCTTTAACCCACAATTCGCCGGAATTCAATTCTTGAACATTTTCCCATGAATTCGTTCTCCAAGTATCACTGATAGTTATAGCAGAAGCTAAGGTGTCATTCGAACTTGCAACAAGTTTATTGGAATCGTCCCAAACAAAAACCTCTAAGATACTTCCGCCTCGGATAAGGCTAAGTTTATCAGCCGATAAACTTGATTTTAGTAAGATATCTTGTGTTTTATCTAAAATGTGATAGCGAAAAGTTTGTCGGGACTGACTGTAATGTAATGATGTGATGAGTGTAAGTAGCATCAAAAAAACAACCCCAACAGTGAGACCAAGATAGCGAACGGCAAATCGTTTAATCATGAATATTGAATCTCCATTAAATACCCCGTAACCGGCAACAAGAATTTTAGAATCTGATTCTTAGCAGGGAAGATGCGAAAAAATGGGTAAAAAAAGAATGTCATTTTTCATTCAAAATGAACTAAATCGTTCTTTTGGGTACGTTTTTTTCCATTCTACATAAAGGTCGAGCAATTCAGATAACATCATTGCAGTAGCTCCCCAAAGAGGTACATCCTTATCCACATTCCAAAAAGGAACGGAAAACTCGAAATCTCGAAGTGCCCAAAGTTCTTGTTGAACAGCGTTTGTTTCACACAATGAATTTAGGCTCACCCAAAAGGCTTCATCTACTTCATCAGGATTAATACTAAGTTCTTGCTCAGGTTCAACCAATTGTGCCACAATAGGTTGAATGGACATATTGGTGTGACTCATATAAAATGAACTCATTCGTCCAACGAGCTCTAAACTTTGTTTTTGTAAGCCAACTTCTTCGAATGCTTCTCGATAAGCGCCTTCTTCCGATGATTCTTTGTTATCT
>CAZIQX010000073.1:8341-12633 GCA_964541325.1 uncultured Chitinophagales bacterium
CAGCGTGAGAGGGAGAATCCGGCTTATGGTTTTGGGCAGAAGCACTTACAGGCATCATTCTTTTTTGAGCTTCAAAACCTGGTAGCGGTTTGAGTAAACGTTCGTAAAGATATGTAATGAAGCCGTTCATTAATTTCTTATTTCATTAATTTTTGGTTCAAAATAAGTGTTTACGCTGATAAATAAGTCAGATTCCTTTTTATGAGGCTCCTATTTTCGATTTTAATTATTCTCACTGCTTTAAGTTCTGTTAAAGCACAGGAAGCTAACTTGCGCTTAATTCGTGCTGCATTTCAGGGTAACAGAATGGAAGCAATTCAGGCGCTGAATGATGGTGCCGAAGTAAATGCAATGGATAGAAATGGCGTAAGCGCTTTAATGCATGCTTCCATAAAAAATCATGTACCGGTTATTGAACTGCTAATTCGTAGAAATGTGGATTTAGATTATCAGAACAAAGAAGGAAATACAGCTTTACTTTGGGCAGCTATGAAAGGAAATAATGACGCCGTTGTAGCTTTAGTGAAAGCCGGTGCTGATGTGAATTTACCTAGTAGAAATGCGTCCACAGCTTTACATGCTGCAGCACTTCGCGGCAACGCTGACATTGTGCATTTACTTATAGAAATGGGTGCAGATGTGAATGTAGCTGATGTTTCAGGAATCACACCATTGATGCATGCTGCTGCGCGTGGCGAAAAGAAAATTGTGGAGATTTTGTTACTTGCCGGTGCTGACCCCAATCATAAGTCGAATAATGGAGAGAGTGCTTTAACCTGGGCGAAAGAGCGTGGCAATGAGCAGATAACGGCTCTTTTAACCGGAGTCGGTGGATTTTAGATAGAGCTGAAGGCTGTGCGGAATGGTGCTAAAAATCAAAGGCTAAATGCAGGAGAATAAGGCTGTAATAACAGGAAGTTGGAAGTCGGTAAAGTTAGAAGGTGAAGGCTGAAAACTTGTAAAAATTTGGTGCTTGAAACTATTCGATAAGTATTTTTCCTCCACGGACTGTTTCTGTTGTTTGTGTTTTATCGAGTCCAAAGTAGCAACTGGTTTTAAAAGCATAGCAAGCTGAGAGTTAAAGAAAATCAATCACATAGACTAAATAAAAATCAAAAACTCCCTTACTCCTAAAGCCTAAATCCAACTTTACACCTCTACACCCCTACACCTTTAAGCCTTTACAACTTCTTTAAATACACCTAACGCCTTACATCTTTTTAAATCCAGGAATTAATCTTGGGACGCGTTTTTGATAGTCTCTGTAATCATCTCCAAACCGGGAAATTAATTTTTTCTCTTCAGGGAAGCTGCCCCAATAGAAGTAAGCAATAAAAAGTAATGTCATGAAGGCGTGTCGGTCAGTCATAATTGGGTTCATCACCAAATACACGATACTCCAGAAATACATGGGGTGACGCACAAAACGATATACTGACTTTATTCGCAGTTGAGTAGCCTGTTTGGGCTCATCTAAATGAAACTCATGGTCGGGATGTAATAGAAGCTGTTTAAGTCCAATAAAAATTAATGGATAAGAAATAAAAACAGCATGAAATAGACCAAGTGCGCCAATACCTTGCAAAGCCCAAAAAAACCAGATATAGGGAGTATCAACACGATAAAGAACATAAGTTACAGGTGGTAGATAAACATACCAAAGTCCCAAAAAGAGTACAGAACCCAAACTGTAACTTGCTCGATAATATCGTTTTAAACCGGGAATTCGCTTAAGAATCGACTCCTTGAAAGTATCGTTAGCCGTTAACGTATGAATCCAACCGAAAAAAAGAAAAGCTAAAGTAGAAATCAGGTAATGCAGCATAAAAAATCACTTCTTCCAATAACGGACGACTATCCGTATTTTTTGGAGTTACAAAAATCGGGCAATACATATTGCTCACCAAACATAAATGAATTTTTTACATGAGTACATTAGTAGTTGGCTCAGTTGCCTACGATAGTTTAGAAACGCCTTTTGGAAATGCTCCACGAATTTTAGGCGGTTCCGCATCCTACATTTCGTTAACAGCATCCTATTTTACCAATCCCGTTCGCTTAGTAGGTGTGGTAGGTAACGATTTTAATCCTGATGATATTGAATTATTCAAATCCAGAAACATTGATTTAGAAGGTTTACAAATTGATAATTCAGGAAAGACGTTTTTTTGGGCAGGGCGTTATCATTTTGATTTAAATACGCGTGATACCCTCGACACACAATTAAACGTATTTGCCAATTTTGATCCAATAATCCCTGAATCGTATAAAGAAACTGATTTTGTGTGCTTAGGAAATATTGAACCGGGTTTACAACGCAAAGTGTTAGATCAGGTTAAGCGTCCGCGATTAGTGATTTGTGATACCATGAATTTTTGGATATCAGGTGCAAAAGAATCGCTGATGGAAACATTGAAATTGGTAGATGTACTTATTATCAATGATTCTGAGGCACGAGAACTTTCAGAAGAACACCACTTAGTTCGTGCCGCTGAAAAAATTAAAGCTATGGGACCCAAAATTTTGATTATCAAAAAAGGGGAACATGGAGCATTATTATTTACAGAAACCGGATTATTTTCAGTTCCGGCTTTCCCTGTTGAAGATATTTTTGACCCAACCGGTGCCGGTGATACCTTCTTAGGTGGATTTGTGGGTTGGCTTGACCGTTCTCAAGACATCAGCGATGCTAATTTGCGAAGGGCTGTTGTTTTTGGTTCGGTAATGGCAAGCTATTGCGTTGAAAAATTCGGCCCTGAACGCTTGAAAAACTTAAACGATGAAGAAATTTATAAGCGCTACAATTCTTTTATGGATTTGGCTCATATTCCATCAGTTTAACCAAAAGCCTACATTTTTTTGCAAAACCCGATTCAATTGAGTCGGGTTTTTTTGTTACTATTCTCCTTGTCTAATGGTTTTTAAAAGGCTAAAGAATGCGAACTCAAGGATTAATTTGGTTGTTTTGCGGTTTTATACTGCTTGCTCAGTGTGGTTCTGATACTTCTTCAGAAAATATTCAAAGAGACTTTCCGATGGACACGACCTGGAAAGCACTGAGTTTAAGAGAGCAGATAGGACAAACAATGATGTTAACCGCATCAAAAGATTTGTACAAACAGAAAGGGTTCGAGAATTGGGAATCTTTTTTTGAGCGATATCCTGTTGGTGGTTTTTTTATGGCTCCATGGACACTCCTCCATGATATTCCGGATTCATTAAAACGAACGGTAACTGAAAACTTTGTCAGATTGTATCAATCGAAATCAAAAACACCCCTGTTTATTGTAGAGGATTATGAAGGGGGACTGGGCCATTCATTTAAAGGTTTTACCAAAATACCAACAGGAATGGCATTGGGAGCCACCCAAAATCCTGAATTAAGTTATCGTGTCGGCTCTGCAATCGGTGAAGAAGCGAGTCTTATAGGCTATAATTGGTTGCTACATCCGGTCGCTGATTTGAGTTTGAATGAATTAAATCCGGTTACTAATGTTCGAAGTGTATCAAGTAATCCGACAGTTGTTATTCAACACTTAACCAAGCAGATTAAAGGTTTACAATCCCATCAAATTGCTGCAACTAGTAAACATTTTCCGGGTGATGGCGCTTCTGATTTAGATCAACACTTAACCACTACAATCAACTCTTTATCTGAAAAGGATTGGTATGCTAGTTATGGTAAAACGTTTAAAACATTAATTGATGAAGGTGTTTATACCATTATGACGGGGCATATTGCCTTTCCGGCATACACAAAACATAACGATGCCACTCGTCATTTTCCTGCAACGTTATCCCATACGTTAACAACTACTTTATTAAAAGAAGAAATGGGATTTAAAGGTGTTGTTGTGTCTGATGCGCTAAATATGGCAGGGATTCAAGGGTATTATCCTAATCAACTAGAAACAGAAATAGCAAGTTTTAAAGCGGGTACGGATGTGATGTTATGGCCTGATTTAGCGTTTATGGATTCAGTTGAAGCCAGAATTCTTCGAAACGAAATACCGCTAGAACGCTTACACGATGCAGTTCAACGAGTGTGGAATTTGAAAAAGAAATTAGGGTTGTTAGAATTTCGAATGGAAGAAGATTTTTCTGATGATCTAGAAAGAAAGATTCATTTTGAAGCATCGAATGTGGCAAAAGAAGTAGCGAAATCGAGTATTACCTTAACTCATGGTGCTTCGTTACTTCCATTAAGTCCCGAAAAAGATAAATCATTGTTGGTTGTGGTTGTTGCACCGGATAAACATACATGGTCGGCTGATGCTTTTCAAACAGCAACG
>CAZIQX010000073.1:12643-12887 GCA_964541325.1 uncultured Chitinophagales bacterium
AACGGCACGCCTTAAGGAAGCCGGATTTTCAGTTGAAGTAAAACATAATCTCTCGTACTACGGCAATAGCCCAACGGATCAACTTAAATACGATCGAATCTTGTTTTTTTATGCTCGTCAGCCACATAACCCAATCGGTTCATTACAGTTACAGCATGATGAAGCATTAACAGCATGGATGGCAAATCAACTACCCAAAGAAAAAATTATTGGTGTTTCTTTTGGTGACCCTTATGTGTTATCT
>CAZIQX010000073.1:12897-13606 GCA_964541325.1 uncultured Chitinophagales bacterium
AAATAACTGATATAATTGATACTAATAAAACTTGTTATAATTCTGGACTTGGAGTTAGAATTAACGCCTATCAACAAACTGAAGTAGTACAACATGCTGTGATGGATGTACTTTTAGGGCTTGAAAAAGCGGTTGGAATTTCACCGGTTACATTAAGCAGATAAATTCATCGTTGTTTTGTTTATCTTTTGCGCCCTTTTTAACTCTATTGGATAGTATTATGATTGAACTTATTGGCAACGCAGGATTAATTTTGTTACTAGCTGCTTGGGTGCCACAAACCTGGGACACCATAAAACGTGGTTCTACGCCAATTACATTGGGATTTATTTTGTTGTACATGATTTCCAGTTTTTTATTGACCGTGTATTCGATTATGCGTGATGATGTGGTGTTTACGATTTTGAATGGTGTGCTTACATTCGGTAGTGCCATCAACTTATATTTTAAATTATTCCCGAGGAGAAGTGAGAAGTAGGAAGATTGAAGCTAGAAGTTCTCGGATTTCGGATTTTTGATTCCTCTCCGGTAAGTGTTTAATTTTCAGATACCTACCAAATTCGAAAAGGGTTGGGGTGAGGTCGCTAAATTATTTCGTATTTGCAAATGGCAGATATCTAATTGCTGATTGCCGAAAGTACACGCATTAGCTCTATCAAATCGAAAGTAAGATGGTAGTCATTTCAAAATTCTTTTGTCAATCCCTAAA
>CAZIQX010000074.1:0-2838 GCA_964541325.1 uncultured Chitinophagales bacterium
TGTCTCCTTCCGAACAAGGGGCAAAGTCAGGAACTACGTACGTGCCGGAAGGAGAGAATCAGGGCGCTTTGCGCCCCAACGTCTCCCTCCGTTTGGGATTGAATTTTGGGCAATAAACCTGTCTCGGAGGGAGAATGAGAGGGAGGAAAACCACTTACTTTTTTATATTGATGTATGCACTATTACAGAAAAGATTTACTACAAAAAGCACGAGAGAATCGCAAAAACATGCCACCTGTTGAGGTACTCTTGTGGAATCGCTTGCGAAACAACCAAATAGGGTTTCGAATTAGACGACAAATGCCAATCGGTACGTATATTGCTGATTTCGCCTGCAAATCCCCCAAACTCATTATTGAAATTGATGGAAGTTCTCATGATGAAAAGCAGCATTATGATAGAATTAGAGATGCATACATGATTGGGGAGGGATATAAAGTTCTCCATTTCACAGATCAGGAAGTAGTTGAAGACATTGATTCTGTTTTAGAAGCCATATATCAAACATTAACAGAATTGAAAAACATAACATAACGCACCGTGTTTTCCTTCCTCTTTGTCTCCTTCCGAACAAGGGGCAAAGTCAGGAACTACGTACGTGCCGGAAGGAGAGAATCGGGGCGCTTTGCGCCCCAACCTCTCCCTCCGTTTAGGATTGAATTTTGGGCAATAATCCTGACTCGGAGGGAGAACGAGAGGGAGGTCAGGTAAAGATCAACTTCTTGTAACTGAGTTTTTTACACCATGCAGTGTTTTCCTTCCTCTTTGTCTCCTTCCGAACAAGGGGCAAAGTCAGGAACTACGTACGTGCCGGAAGGAGAACATCATAGCGCATTGCGCCCAAGAGTTTTTATACGACATATTTATGCTTTTTTAGGTCTTCTAGTTCTGCAAGCATCACTGCAATAGTTCACTTCATCCCAATTTTTCGCCCATTTTTTCCGCCATGAAAATGGACGTCCACATCTTAGACAGATTTTTTCGGGTAAATACGATTTATTTCCTTTGTGCATGATTTAAAAACAAAATAAACAGAGTTATTCATTCGCGTATGGCTAATTAACCATATGAATAGTACATTGTAATAGGTCAAGTTTTGAATGAGACGATAATAAGAATCAAGAACATGTTGAGAAGCATCAAGTTGATTTTTTTGAAGCTCAAAAAAATTTTTAGATTCGAACCGTCTCATATTTAGAGATCTTGTACATAGCGAAAGTGAAGATCGTTTCTTCTGTGTTGGCAAAGTGGAAAAGGGCATTTTAACTGTTCGATTCACTTACAGAAATACTAAAATTAGAGCTATTGGTGCCGGCTATTGGCGAAAAGGAAAAAAACTCTATGAAAACCGTAACATACAGCGATGAACCACTCGAAGGATATTTAGTGGATGATTTTCTGCCAAGTCCTGAATCGTTGGTTCTTAGAGAAAAAAACGAAAAAATCACCATTTCTTTAAGCAAACGCAGTGTTGATTATTTCAAAAAATTAGCTTCAAAACACAATCTATCCTATCAAAAAATGATTCGGAATTTATTGGATGATTATGCCCAAAAGCACGGGTAAGGTTGAACGCTAAACCTTGTACCCGCTGTTTAAACAGCCATGAAAAATTTAGTTTGGTTCCGAAACGATTTACGTCTCCACGATAATCCCTCCCTCTTATCAACCGAAAAAAATGGTCATCCTACCCTGTTTGTGTATGTATTAGATGATTCCAGAACCCAATCACACGAACTAGGCTTTCCTAAACAAGGTGCATTTCGAGAGCGATTCCTGCTTGAATCCCTTTTAGATTTGCATCACTCCTTACAAAAAATCGGCGCAGAGTTACTTGTTTTTGAAGGTAATTCGATGGACATCCTAAAATCGATCACCGAAAAAGAGCAGATTACTCAAGTGTTTTTTCAAACCGAAATAGCCTGGGAAGAAAAACAGCAGGAGAAGCAACTCATCCGTTACTGGAAAGCACAAGGCGTTCAGGTAAAGCGTCATTTTAATTCCGTGTTGTACGATATTAACAAAGCACCGTTTGAACTAGACCGCACGCCCGATGTATTTACGGCATTTCGTAAAAAGATGGAAACATCACTCGAGATTGAACTACCGCGTCCCGAACCGAAAAAGCTTGTTCAGGCTGAAGGGCATCATCAAGAAAACATGATTCCTAAGGAATCACTTCAGGAACGGTTACAGCATCTTCCCAAGCCTGATTCACGAACCTCATTCCCCTTTTCCGGGGGAGAATCTCAAGGTAAAAACCGTGTTCAGCAGTACTTTTTTGAGCAAGATTTATTAAAAGACTACAAACAGATTCGAAACGGTTTTATCGGCGCGGATTACTCTTCCAAACTTTCCCCTTGGCTGGCATTGGGCTGCTTGAGTCCACGTTGGATTGCCGCTGAAGTAGCTCGTTACGAGCGAGAGCGCATCAAAAATGACTCCACCTATTGGTTGATTTTTGAATTGATTTGGCGGGAATATTGGCGATATGCGTTCATCAAACATGGAAATGCGTATTTCTTTTTGGAAGGTATTGCACCGGAAACTCAAATCTGGAAACAGAATACACCTTCTTTTGAACGTTGGCGCATGGGTGAGACCGGTTTTCCAATAGTAGATGCCAACATGCGGGAATTACTGGAAACGGGCTGGATGTCGAACCGTGGACGCCAAATTGTAGCAAGTTTCTTTGCCAAAAATCTGGAATTGGATTGGCGTTGGGGCGCTGCTTGGTTTGAGTCGCAATTGGTGGATTATGACGTGTACTCAAATTGGGGGAATTGTGCGTATGTGGCCGGTGTGGGAGACGATGGACGCGACAGCTATTTCAATATA
>CAZIQX010000074.1:2848-13545 GCA_964541325.1 uncultured Chitinophagales bacterium
TTAATGGCGCAACCTTGCGCGTGTTGCATCAATTGACCGATTCGGAGCGGATGATGTACGGCTTGCACGGTGATGTGTATCCTAAACCGATGATTGACCTCGAAAAGAGCTATCAAAAATTAAATCAAAAGCGGCGATGAAATTCAAGCTTATCATCTAATAAACAGAAGTGCTGAGTAACCGAGTCGGGTACAGCATGTATTAGCCTGTTGTTTTCGCGCACGTCCTCACCTTCTTTCAAAGCACCCCAGCAGGACTAACAGCCCACGAAAGCTTTCGGGGCTGCTAGTCCTAAACTGATTTCACGTTTTATCAATGGTTTTTCTTAAAGAAATCACGAATCAGCCACGCTTTAAATACAGGATCAATAAATAAAGGCGATTCATCCAAAAAATCGAGCACATCTTTTTGAATAAGCGCTTGTTTTATGCGAACAATATTGGCGGAGGTTCCCAACTGATAGGTCTTTAGTGTTTCCTGTGAGCTCATACTTTCAACGCCATCCAAAAGAGCCGATAAATAGCGCAATTGCGGGTTAGTCAGGTTATCAACAATAGATTGAAAAAACAGATTCAGCTGTAAAATGAGTTCATTAAAAGCGGTTTCTACGGTTTCCAAGGTGGCTTTTGGTAAAGAACGAAACCAAACCTGTTGCGCCAACTGTTGTACATAGTGCGGATGATTTTCAACCAATTGAGCTATTTTTGCAGCTGCGTCAGGTTCAATGGATTTTCCGGTAAGTGTAAAACGCTCCTGAATAAATGGAATCCAATCTGCCTCGCTGATTTTTTCCAAAAAGATGAGTTCCCCAAACTGATAAAATGGCATAGAAGCATTGGTAAACACATCCAACATCATGTGACGCTTACTTCCATATAAACAATAGGATACATGGGAATGATGCTGCCAATACGAGCGTAACCTTTTCTGAAATTCCAAGGGTTCATCAAAGTGAGCTATGTTTTGAAATTCATCAATACACACCACGATTCGAATGTTTTTTTCTTCGGCTATCCGATCTGCCAAATTCAGTACATCAGATGCATCTTGTTGCAGTTTTTGCCAATTAAAGCTCAGGGTAAGTTCTTGAACAGGGTCGGGACTAATGCCAATCTGTGGGACTAAATTCGATAGGAATCGCGATACCGCCGACATTTTGTCTTTCCACTTAGGGCTCGTTTTTTGAATTATTTCCTTGGCCAAACTCTCGTAAAACTCCTGTTCATTGCGCACATCGAACAAATCAATGAAACAAAATACCGTTTGAGAATCCGTTTCTTCCATCTCCAACGCAACCTGACGGATTAAAGAAGACTTTCCCCAGCGTCTTGGAGAGATTAAAATGGTACTTATTCCCGATTTTACGAGGTCTTTTAAGCGCGATTTTTCAGCAATTCGGTTCGTAAACTGACCCTCAATGGCGATGTGCCCGTAAGTAAAAGCTCCTTTTGCAGTTTTTAAAATGCGTTTTTTAGCCATATTCTGCCACTTTTTTATTTAAAGTAACAGAAATGTAACTAACAACTTTGTAACTAACAACTTTGTTACTAACAATCTTGTTAGCTGAAGCGCTGAATAATCGAATCAGGCAAAAGTTTTACCAACCAAACCGCAAATCGCCAACGAAATGGGACTATCAAAACTTTGGGATGATACTCCAATTTCGGCACCACGATATCCGCCATTTTTTCTGCTGAAATAGCACCAACCACTTCTTTTCGATTGGCAATCAACGGAGTAGTAATAAATCCCGGCTGAATATCGGTCACATAGATTTTCTTTTTGCTGAGTTTGGCACGGTGTCTCAATCCCGATAAATAGTTCGATACAAACGACTTAGACGCATTATACGCCGCAGCTTTCCCGTAGCCGAAATAGGATGCAACCGAAGAAACGCCAACTAAATGACCAAATCCTTGTTTCAAAAATAACTCGAAAGCGGTCATACTCATGCGAGCAAATCCGGTCACATTGGTTTCAATTGTAATGCGGTCAATCTCCCATTCATTTTTGGGGTTCCAATTTCCCACGCCTGAGTTTACAATTACGATATCCACCGAACCTAAGCGTCGGGCTAGGGAGTTAAATGCTTGTACCGCAGACTCTTCGGTGATGTCGAAAGCGCTAAACAAACACGATTCCGGAAATCTAGCGACAATTTCTTTTAATAAGTCTTCACGCCGACCGGTAATGCCAAGGGTGTGACCTTCCTTCAGATACTTCTCAGCGAGTGCTTTTCCGATGCCGCTTGTGGCACCGATGATGATGATTTTTTTCGAATTCATGCCCGAAAGGTAGAGGATTTTTGAATGTAGATTTTTGATCTATGATGTGTCAATTCATAGACACATGGTACAAATTCCAATATTTTTTCCGGGCAATCGGATGTACTCCCTCTCCGTCTTTAAGTCCCATCAAAAGCAATTAACCTTATTCGGAGAGGGTTGGGGAGAGGTCAATTCAAATTTATCTTTGGAGAGAAATTCGTTTTAAGCAAATTTCAAAAACACAAAAGATCTAAGAACAGATCAAATTAAACTTCCGCCTCAACATCAAATTAACCATTCCGAAAGATTTTCTTTTCCGGGCAACCCACCTCGCTCCGCTCGGCGGTCAGGCTGCTACGGGGTCGCGAAGTCTCGCTCCGTGTTTGCCATCTGATAAATCAGCTGGCAAACACCAAGCCCTCCGCATCCTTGTTGCGGTATAGCCCCTAAGTAAAACCACCTTATTCACCATGTAGCATTACTTCAGCAATACTATTTTCAAGGTTTCCGAACTCATATCAGATTGCAAACGCACCAAATACACGCCTGATGCTAAATTACTAGCATCAAAAGAGACCGAATACGAACCCGCTGCTTTAACATCTTGTTCTAAAACCTGAACGAGTTGTCCTAATCCTGAATAAATTGAAAGTGATATTTCGGATGACTCATGTAGCATATAGCGAATCGTGGTGTTAGGGTTAAATGGATTGGGATATGCTTGCAAAGAAAAGCTTTTGGGAAGAATCATTTCCTGTTCATTTGAAACAAATAAATAATTGCGCGATAAGGACTTCGAGTCGTCTTCAAACGTGAGTAGTTTAAAGCGTAATTGGGATATTACATCAGGATGATTTTCTTTATCCGGATAGAAGAAATGTGTTGCTTCTATTAATCCCACATCTTTTGCCAACGTGTAGGTCGTGTAACTATCCTGAATAAACGTATGGCGAATTTCAAAATCGAGTAAGCGGATAAGGGTATCTGCCGGATTGTCAAAGCCTAATTCACGGTCTAGAACCTCTCGATACCCGCGATAAAGAACAACTATATGATTGGCGCTTATTTCGGATGTTTCATAAAGAGAGTCGCTTAAGCCTGCAAATCGAGCGGAACCTTGTAGAACGGTATCGCCAATTTGTGGTGGTGTGTCGAAGTATAACTGCTCTATGGGGAAATCAATGGAGTCGCCATAGAGTGATGTAATCGAATAAGAATAGAGCTTGGGTACTACACCCCAACTGCTTTGGTTGGTATAGGAAACTAAATCGACCGGACCATTATTGAACGTTGACCAACTATATTCAAGCTCTACTTCTCTATACAAGCCTCGGATAATTCGGCCATTTAAAGAATCTATGCGCTCATAACGAGTACCAACAGGAACGGCATCACCACTTGCAAGATATATCTGACTTCTAAAAAATTCAGCATTTGCAAAATCTGTGGTTAATGCTGGTTTTGTAAAAGAAATAAATGCGCTTGAGTGCTCCATATTTTCACGTAAAACCACGTAGGAACGAGCAGCATGTAATGGATAATATCTTAAGGAATCCAATACAGCTCTGGATTGTGAGTAGCTATTTTTAAAACAAGCGCTTAATGCAATCAGAAAAAAAATGGTTTTCATAAAAGTCCTTCAAACAATACCATTAAAAACGATTTAGATGAACGGGAAGCATCAGCCAATAATGAAATACAGGAGAATGTACTCTTATCATTTAAGACTCATGACTCAACTATTTTAATATAGTTTTTTTTTTATTTGATGCACGATTGAAAATCTTTTCCCACTTTAACCTTTTTCCTAAAACCTTACCAAGTACCACCAATACCCAATTTGCCGCGACACTGAAGATGCCATGATACAAATTGTACCACAGAGTGATACCGAAGGCACCACGAAGAGAAATACTATGAAGTGAAGCGTTTGCTAAATGCTTACTCCATACTCCTTTTAAAAGCCATTATAGCTGAAACCTTACTATTTCTTACTACTCACTACTAATACCGAAGGTACCGCGAAGCGCTTACTCACTTTAAACCTTTACAACTCTGAACCTTTATAACTTTTCGCTTTCCCTAAAACCCAAAACCTTACATCTTGCCCCTTTTTATATGTGCAATATATGTGTAAATTCATTCCATGAAGCTCACCCGTGGAAAACAATATGATCTCGAACACGACGTACACCGCATTACGCTGTACAGTACCGTTGCGCGTGAGCATCAGCATACGAGTAGTAAAAAACGGCTGTATTTGCATCTGGACATGAATTGTTTTTACGCTCAGGTAGAGCAACGGGCGTTTAATTTGTACGGATTACCCCTCGCGATGGGCGGCTGGCGCCAACCCGACGGCACGCCACGAGGCATTGTAGCTACCGCAAGTTACGAGGCACGCAAACTAGGCATCAAAACAGCGATGAGTGCTTTCGAAGCATATCAAATTTGTCCGTATGTGTTGTTTATGCAAATCGACTATGAGAAGTACAAGGGAATCAGTCGGCAGCTGCGCGAAATTCTCGACGATTTTTCGCCCGAAGTAGAAAAGTACTCGATGGACGAATACTTTATGGATGTGTCGTTTTTGCTGGGGCGTCCACGAGAGTACATCTACGATTATGTGCAAAAACTCAAAAAAGCCGTGTATGATGCGCTCGGTTTAGTGTGTTCCGTAGGTGTGGCGTATAGTAAAACGTATGCCAAATTAGCTTCTGACCTTAAAAAGCCTAACGGTATTATTCTGATTTTGCACCCCGACGATGCCGCTGAACACCTGTGGCCACTTAAATTGGATGAAGTGTGGGGAATCGGCCGTCGGCGCTATCAAAAACTCGTGGATGAAGGGGTCCTTACCATTGCCGATGCTTTTCGATTGGGAGCGAGTCCGTTTCAGAAGCTGTTTGGGGAAATGCAGGGAAAGCTGTTTTATGAAATCGTTACGGGTCGCGACAAAGCCAAGGTGCTTGATAATGAAAATCACGTGCCCGATGAGGTGAGCTACATGCACACGTTTTCGGATTGGACCGTTGCCCCCGACGAGGTAGAAGGTGAAATCATAAAAGCGGTGCGGCGAGTGTGCTACCGTTTAAGAGGTTATCACCGAAAATCACGAAAATGGGCGTGTCACATTCGGTATCAGGATGTAACCTGGCAGGGTGATACCTTTGTGTTCACGACAGCCGGATACACGAATTTAGATAAGTATGTAACCGAAGCCGTGATGCAACCTGCGATGCGACGCGTACATCTGGCGCTCAAAAATGGGCATAAGATTCGCGGGATTGGTCTGCATACGATTGATATGCTTCAAGTGGATCAACTGGAGCTATTTTTTCAGGAAGATGAGCGCTTTATGAACATTTCGCGGGCTGCGGATTGTATTAACAATGTATATGGGATTGATACGATTGATTATGCGGCGGCGCAAAACGGAGTGAAAGGCAAAACGCACTTTGTAAAACGAGTATGAGATGGGGGAAGAGGAAAGGTGTTTGAAAAGGTTTAAAGGTTTAAAGGTATAAAGGTGTAAAGTGGGAGTATGGAGTATTAGAAAAAGGTTTAAGTCGTAAGGTTTTAGGTTTTAGCAAAAGTTGTATAGATGAAGAGGTGTGGTATCAGTAAGCGCTGCGGGTACCTTCAGTATCAGAATTCATGGATTATCGATTATTTATTGTTGAATTGTGATTGGTAATTGAGTTGCTTTCGGCTTTGAGCTTCAATCGCAAGAAGGATGCGCAGGGCTTGGTGTTTGCAGGGCTGATTCATCAGACCGGCAAACACGGAGGAGTAGGCGACGACCCCGTAGCAGCCTGACCCGAACGAGCAAAGCGAGTGAGGGACTTGCCCAACATAACTCAAAAGAAAAAAATCGATGAAGCTTACTGTTGAACAATTCAAAAATGAGTAGTTCAGTATAAGCAAATTTAATTGATAAAAAAGTTGCTGCAAGCGAACTAAAATCAACCCGATAAAGGTTAGCAATAATTATTATCAGACCCCCGAAAGGGTAGGATAATTTGTAAAAAACGCTTAATTTTGCTGACTAAAAGCGATTCCAGACGAAATAAAATAGAATAAACGGAGAACCTCCAATGACCACATTAGTAGATATTGATTTAAGTCAATACCCCTATATCAACAAAGGCCTTGAGGGCATTGTTGCTTTTACCACGAAAAAAAGCTTCATAGACGGACAAGCGGGAGAACTCATCTACGGCGGATACAACATTAATACGTTAGCCGAACATGCCACTTTTGAAGAAGTATGCTTCTTGCTCTGGGAAGACCGCTTGCCAACCGAACAAGAACTACACGAATTAAATGTTGCATTACAGGCCAATCGCGAAGTTCCTGAAATGGTGTTGAATTATATCCGCTCAACCAACAAAAATGCTGAACCCATGTCGGTTTTACGCACTGCGGTTTCCATGTTAGCTGATATAGATGAAAATCGTGATTTTAAAAATCATGATGTAAACTATGAGCGCTCGATCAAATTAACCGCTCAAATTCCTACGATTATCGCTGCTTTCCATCGTGTTCGCGAAGGCCACGACATTGTTGCCCCTTTAAAGACCGGAAGTACAGCCTACAACTTCTTGTATATGCTCAATGGCGTTGAACCCGGCGAAAAAGCAGAAAAAGTGCTTGATTTGTGTTTGATTTTACATGCTGAACACGGAATGAACGCTTCTACCTTTACAGCACGTGCCGTTTGTTCTACCGAAGCTGATATTTACTCTGCTATTACAGGTGCTATCGGTTCATTAAAAGGACCCTTGCACGGTGGTGCTAATACAGCGGTGATGAATATGTTGCTCGAATTGAAAAAACAACCTAATCCGGATCCTGTTCAGTTCGTGAAAGACAAATTAGCTCGTAAAGAGAAAATCATGGGCTTTGGTCACCGTGTGTACAAAACATTCGACCCACGTGCACATCACCTCCAAAAATTGGCAAAAGCTTTAGCCGAAGAAACCGGTCATGTTGAGTTATACAACTGGTCATTGGCTATCCTCGAAACCATGAAAGCGGAGAAAAACATTGATCCGAACGTGGATTTCTTCTCTGCTACGGTGTATTACTCTATGGGTATCATGCCTGATTTATACACTGCTATTTTTGCGATGAGCCGCATCTCCGGTTGGGCTGGTCACTATATGGAACAAATGGAAAATAACCGTTTGATTCGTCCAAAAGCATTGTTTACACTCGAAAAAAACATGGCTTGGACCCCTATCGAACAACGTTAATCCGTTAGTCGGTTATGTATTTAAAAGGCTGTTACTCTTAGGTGACAGCCTTTTTTGTTTGAGGATGTGATGATTGGATAAAAAAACAAAGATAGGTTAGGCCGTTGCTAAAACCTGTTCATACCCAATATGCTCGGGATTCACTTTTTTAGAGGGAATATGACTCATTGCATACTCGCTCAACGTTGTGATGGTTAGTGAAGGATTTACTCCCAAATTACACGGAATAATCGAACCGTCTAACACATAGAAGTTATCATAGCCATGTAACTCAAACTTGTCGTTAACAACGCCCTTTGTGGCGTCTTCGCCCATAGGACACCCACTTAAAATATGCGCCGTTGTTGACATATTCAGAAAAACTTCCATCGTAGGATTTAAAGCAATACCATTGATTTTTTCAGCGTCTCGTCGCGTAACTTCCTGTCCGATAGGGATATAAGCGGGAATTTTATGATTACTTTTGTTATCAAACTTAAGTTTGGACCTAAAAAGACCACGCTTCCAAATCATTTTCATGGAGCTCTCGAGGTTTTGCATCACCAATATGAATAGGCCGGATTTTGCAAAATTGGGATTAATGAGCCATTTGAATGTAGTTTTAGGATTTCGGATCAGATTGATCAAAAACGTAAACGCACGAGACTTTCCGGGTGATTCATCAGTAGCCGGTAATGCCATTAAGCTCATAGCACCGGAATTATCGGAAAATTTACAAATTTCGATATGGGTATGTTCATCTGCTTGAAAAACAGAAGAAATCGCAATTCCATGATTCAGTACTTGATTTCCATTTGCCGCAGCTGTAATTGTTTCAGAGTTAGTACGTACGTTAGTGCCTAACGTTGGAGATACGCGCGTTAGGGTCTTGTATTCATCCCGATTCTTAAACAGTAAACTTAATGTTTCCAACACACCTACGGAAAGTACAATCCCTTGTGATTGATATACTTTTTTTGTTTTCAGAAACCAACTCGTGCTTTTTTCGGTGTGTACCAAATACGTTCCATCATGAAGCGCTTCGATTTTAGTCACTTTTGTTTCCGGAACTACCTGTGCCCCATTTTGTTCAGCGAACCACAGATAGTTTTTGTCTAAGGTATTTTTTGCATTGTATCGGCAACCAACCATACAACCGGCACACTCTGTGCACGCATTTCGTTTGGGGCCTTTCCCATTAAAGTAAGGGTCGATCGAGTCGCCTTTTTCGCCGAAATATACGCCTACATCAGTTGCATGAAAACTTTCGGCCTGACCCATATCCTTAGCTACAGAAGCCAGGATATCATCTTCCAAATAGGTGATCTTATTTCGGGTAGTGCCTAACATGAACTTTGCCAAACGATAAAATGGGCTTAGTTCTGATTTCCAATCTTTGAGATGTGCCCAAGCCGGATTGTTAAAAAACTGATCATCGGGAGTCATGTGTGTGTTAGCATATACAAGACTGCCTCCCCCAACACCAACTCCACCTAAAATCATCACATCTTTGAAAAAGAATAACTTTTGAGGGCCAAAACACTTTAAAAGAGGAGCCCATAGATATTTATGAACAGCCCAGTTCGATTTAGCAAAATCTTTCGCGTGCTTTCGTTTACCTTGTTCGAGTACCGTTACAGAGTAGCCTTTTTCAGAGAGTCGGCAGGCAGATACACTTCCACCAAATCCTGACCCAATTACGATATAATCAATGGGTTGTGATGCGCTTTGTTTCATTATGGGATAGTATCAAATCGAAGCATGAATGCCAAAAACTGCATCATGTGCTGGATAGTTTTTTTTTGAAAAGGTGTTGGGCTTAAGGTTTAAGTGGTAAGGCTTGTGGAAAGAGGAGTAAGGAGTAGTGGATTAGGGAAAGCGAAAAGTTATAAAGGTTCAGAGTTGCAAAGGTTTAAAGTGAGTATGCGCTTTGCGGTTCCTTCGGTATCAGTAGTGAGTAGTACGAAAAAGTACGGTTTCAGCTATAATGGCTTTTAAAAAGAAGCAGTGGAGCAAGTATATAGCAACACTTAACCTCGTGGTGCCTTCGGTATCACTTCGTGGTATAATTTGTATCATGACATCTTCGATGTCGCGGTAACTTTGACATAAGTAGGAATAGATGAGGTTTTAGGAAAAGTTTTAAAGCAGGTAAAGGATGTTCACTCGAGCATCAAGAAAAAAAACTTTCAGCGTTGTTGGAGTCAGCAAATCGAGGTCATACACTAATAATTGCACAGGCAGGTAAGCCTGTGGCGGAGTTAGTGCCACTTAAGACAAGTAAAGAACGAACAATGAGTTTGTGGAAAAATGAAAAATTTAGGGATGATGCGTTTTTAGAGCACAAGCTAACCGAAATAAGATAATACTTCTTACTGAAGACCGATTTATTAAACGATATCCTGTTCATATTGCATAAAAAAAGCCTCGTTTGAAAACAAACGAGGCTTTTAAAAATCGGGTAGATAATAGATTATGCTTCAGCAGGTGCGATATGTACAAAAGTACGATCGTTTTTACCTTTTGAGAATTCAACATAACCATCAGCAGTTGCGAAAAGAGTGTCATCGCCGCCACGTCCTACGTTGTTACCAGGATGGAATTTTGTTCCACGCTGACGAACGAGAATGTTACCTGCTAAAACAAATTGGCCACCGAAACGCTTAACGCCAAGACGTTGAGAATGTGAATCGCGACCGTTTTTAGTGGAACCACCACCTTTTTTGTGTGCCATGGTATCAGTCCTTTCTAGAGAATTAGAGTGATATGGATTCGATTTTCAGTTTGGTTAATTGCTGACGATGACCACGACGCTTTTCATAACCTTTACGACGTTTTTTCTTGTAAACAAGAATTTTGTCAGCTTTTACCTGAGCTAAAACGGTAGCCGAAACTTTGGCTCCTTCAACAACAGGGGTACCTACATTAACAGTGCCCTTGTCGTCAGCAACTAGCAATACACGGTCGATATCGAATTTTTCGTCGGCATTTTTAGCCAGTTTGTGAACGAAAACGACATCGTTTTTTGCCACCTTATATTGGTGCCCGCTAATTTCAACGATTGCGTACATGCGTTTTTGTGTGTTAAGTGTGAATTTTTGGAAAGACGGGAAATATACGACTCTGATTTGAGATTAACAATACAAGGATTTAAAATTGATGATGGCTGATGGCTGATGGCTGATGGCTGATG
>CAZIQX010000075.1:0-1208 GCA_964541325.1 uncultured Chitinophagales bacterium
CACAGGCGAGGCTGAATGTGAAGCATTCAGTACTTACTAGACTTTAGACTTTATCGCCTGCGACATAAGTTGATCTTGCAAAACTTATCGATTTATCCCGCGGACGTCCACGTCCGTGGGATTTACCGTTTTATTCCTATCAGATTCGCCCAATTATCCCAACTAATCCCGTAGACAACAAGTAAGACTCAAATCCCAGTTAAGTCTATAGTAAATCCAGTATTTATAAGTTATTTGTACGTTATTGATACGTTACTAATACGTATAGACACGTATTAGTAAATACTAAACAAATATGAATAAATAAATTAATATGCTAGTTAATACGTTGTTAACTGCAATTTGCCACTTACCCGAATCATTCTCGATACAGAACCCTTACTTTTCAATACATTTGATCATATAATCGTGCTTAATGAGGATAACTCATCTGAATTACATGCAGGCATCACTTCGGAAAATCATCCAAATACATCAGGAAAAACAACTATTTAGGTTGCTAAAGAAAGCATCAGAAACAGAATTTGGTAAACGTAATGATGTAGCAAGCCTATTCACCTATCGCCAATTCAAAGAAAGAATACCGCTTAGTTCCTATGCAGCTATAAAATCTGACATTGAACGCCTAAAATGCGGTCAAATGCATGTGAATTGGCCGGGGAAAGTTCACTATTTTGCTATTTCGTCAGGTACAAGTGGCGAAGGCAAACATATCCCCATAACGGAAGACAGACTCTTGTCGGATGTGCGGTTTAGAAAGCAAATCGTTAAAAAGCTATTATGTAGGTCGAGTGGTTTAGCTCTGCTGCGTGGAAAACATATCTCCATTCCAGGTTCTATTGAAACAGTTGAATCGGATGAACACAGCTATACAATCGGGGAAATCAGTGGTTTGAGTGCTTTACGAATTCCAAAATGGATTCAACGAAAGCAAGTGGTCAACCCCTTGGAGGCCATTAATTTATCGGTAAGTGAAAAAGTTGATCAAATCATTAACCGCTCCATTCATGAAGATGTTCGCACAATAACGGGTGCACCTACCTGGATTCTGAAAATATTGCATGAAGGAGTGCAACGATCGGGTAAACCAATTCAAGTATTGTGGCCTCATCTACAAACGATTATAAGCGGAGGAGTTGCTTATGCACATTATCAAGAACACATTGAAGAATTATTGGGTAAACAATCCGTTTCTGTTTTGGAAATGT
>CAZIQX010000075.1:1218-13530 GCA_964541325.1 uncultured Chitinophagales bacterium
ATGGTTTTCCTTGTTATGGGATAATGGGGCTTTTTACGAAGGAGAACAAGTAGAAACGGGTGAAATAAAACCAATGTGGGATTGGGAAGTAGAAACAGAATACGCCTTGAGAGTATCATCAAATACGGGTCTTTGGCGATATCCTTTAAAAGATAAGGTTATGATTCGTCATGATGGTAAACTCAGCATAACAGGACGTATGGGAAGTATGTCGGATTACTACGGGGAAGCATTGACCACAGACGAAGTTCGAAAAGCACTAAATACCTATGGTTTTGAAGTAAAAAGAATCACAATTGCGCCTGTTAGAGACCAAGAAGGAGATCGAATCGCACTATTTGTGGAATGTGATGAACAGAAATTTTCGAATATTCATCCAAAGGTGTTGGATCATTTGATACAAGAAGTAAATCGTCATTATGCCATTCGCAGAGAATCAGGAACCTTGCAACAACTCATCGTTCAACCTTTAGACAAAAAACTTGAGCAACACTTGTTGAATCAGATACCCGAAAGAGCGCAAATGAAGCTTCCGGAGGTATTTAACATTAGAGTAAGGTTAGAATAATGGGCAGAATTGCTTCTAATTCAGTAAATACGTGTAAAACTATGAAAACTGGTTTTAATGAGATGCAATATTATAAAACAAGGTTATACAGCCTAAGTGCTTTAATTATCAAAGAATAAGAGCAAACAAAGATTGCAATTTGTGATGAAAAGCTCATTTTTTAATCTAAAAAGTGTCAATTTTGTGATTAAAAGCATTTTATTTCAATGCTGAATCATTTAGATTCACACCGATTAGGAGCTATGTGTCAATTGGTCTGTCTATGTTCAATTGTACCCCCGTTAAATTTTTTAGAGAATGCATCAAAAAAATGTGTTTTCTGATGAAATAATGGGTTGCTTCACTAACTAACAAAAAACAATAAATAGGTTATCTATGGTTAAAAAGTTACTTGCGATTAACTTTTTGGCGTTATTGCTTTTACCTATGGCTGTGTTTTCACAAGCCAAACTAACAGGTAAAGTGACTGATGCCACAACAGGTGAATCCCTACCAGGTGCTAACGTACTCATTACTGAAATCAGTAGAGGTACAGCTACCACCATCGACGGTACTTACACAATTGAAAACTTACCAACCGGTAATTTTACTTTATCAGTGAGTTACATTGGTTATAAAACAAAAACTCAAGCTATCTCTTTAGCTGCTGGCGACAATGAAATCAACATATCAGTAGAGCCGGACTTTCTTGGTCTAGAGGAAGTAGTTATTACGGGTTTGGGTGTTCAAACAAAGAAAACACTTACAAGCTCAATTTCAAAAATCTCAACTGAAGAATTGCAAAGCGTTCCTGTAATCTCTCCAGACCAATTAATGCAAGGTCAAGCAGCGGGGGTTGTAGTTACATCTAGTTCAGGTACTCCAGGTGGTGGTGTATCGGTACGTGTTCGTGGTTCTACCTCTATTTCTGGTTCAAATGAGCCATTATACATTGTAGATGGTGTGCCTGTTTCCTCTGGTGACTTTACCGCTATCGGTACTGGTAACCAAGGCTTGAACGTAATGGCCTCTTTAGCTCCTGAGGACATTGAGTCGATGGAAGTATTAAAAGATGCTTCTGCTACAGCAGTTTACGGTGCTCGAGGTGCAAACGGGGTAGTGTTAATTACTACTAAACGTGGTAAAGCTGGTAAGTCGAATATCAATTTTGGTTATACCTTGGGTACTAAAGATTTCGCAAACAAACTCGAATTCTTAAATGCTGGTGAAATGATGGGCATTTACATGGAAGGTTTGTATGGCGATTACCTTGCTGGAGATGGCGATGGTGATGGTGAAATCGATGATTATCCTGCTTTTGAAGAAATGTATGACCAATTTGTTAACGCTTTTGGAGCTGCTCCAAGTGCATACTTTGGTAGTACCTATTTTGGTGAAATGAATACCTATTCTGATGATTTCTCACAAGCTCCAACTACAGATTGGCAAGATGAAGTTTTCCGTACCGGTATTGTGAAAACTTACACACTTTCTGCTCAGGGTGGAGATGCGAAAACTCGTTACTTTATCTCAGGTAACTATTACGATGAAGAAGGTATTATGATTGGTGCTGGTTTTGGTCGTTTGAGTGGTCGTGTAAACCTGGATCATACCTTAAACGAAAAGTCATCACTATCAGCTAGTGTTGGTTATTCTCGTTCCAATTCTCAACGTATTGAGAATGATAACAACATCTATGGTGTATTAACAAACGCATATCTATCTTTACCTACAAAGCCTGTTTATGCAGATTCTGCACGTACACGTTACTTTAACAACGTTGGTGCTTTCTCTAACCCTGTAGCTCAATCTGAAGTACAAAACGATGTTGTGACTACACAATTTGTTGGTAACGTTACTGCTGATTATACCCCTATTAAGGACCTTACATTTAAAGTGATTGCAGGTCTTGAGCGTTTCGACGTATTCGAGGATCAATTCGCACCAAGTTTCACTAACCAAGGGGCCCCACGTGGTAATGGTGTATCAAGTGTTACGTTTAGCCAAACTTGGTTAACAGAATGGTCTGCTAGTTACCGTAAGAAATTCGCAGATGCACATACTATCGATGCTATTGGTGTTGTTTCTTATCAAGAAACATTATTTGATAGAACGTTTGCAACTGGTGATCAATATCCTTCTGATAACGTAAGAACTGTAGCAAGTGCAGCTATTACTACGGGTTCTCAATCAGGTTCTTCAAATGGTCTTGAGTCATACACGGGTCGTCTCGGATATAACTTCAAAGAAAAATATTTGTTTAACTTTGCTGCTCGTATTGATGGATCTTCTCGATTTTCTGAAGACAATCGTTACGGTTTCTTCCCATCTGCTTCTTTAGGATGGAGAATTACCGAAGAAGGTTTCATGAAGAATATTGAAGCAGTAAACGACTTAAAGTTCCGTTTTAGTTATGGTTTTACTGGTAATCAGCCCGGTGGTGATTTTACTTCACTTGGTCTTTTTGGCGTAACGGCGTATGGTTCTACCCCAGCATTAGCACCTTCTCAATTAGCTAACGTTGATTTAAAATGGGAAGAAACAGAGCAAACAAACTTTGGTTTAGATTTCGTTATTCTAAATGAAAGAATTAGTGGTTCTTTTGATTATTACATCAAAAACACATCTGATTTGCTTCTAGCTCGACCAGTTCCTGCAACATCAGGTTTCTTGTCTTATCAATCTAACGTTGGAGACATTGAAAACAAAGGTTGGGAATTGCAGATTAAAACTGTAAATGTGCGTACCAATAACTTTGTTTGGTCTTCTACTTTGAATTTATCTCAAAATAAAAACAAAGTTCTATCTCTTGTTGATGACCAACCATTTGGTTCAGGTTTTGGTTCAAGAGTTCAAGTAGGTCAACCTTTAGGTGCTTTCTATGGTTATGTTACAGATGGTCTGTGGAACACACAAGCTGAAATTGATGAGTATTTAGCTGGTGATCCCAATCGCTCTGTAGGTAATGCACAACCTGGTGATGTTCGTTTTGTGGATTTAAACGGTGATGGACGAATCACAGGTGCTGATCAGCAAATTATTGGTGATGCTAACCCTGATTTATTTGGTGGTTTACGTAACGTATTCACTTACAAAGGTTTTGAATTCAACACCTTATTCCAGTTTTCATTAGGTAATGATATTTGGAATGCAAACCGTCAGTTCTATGAGCATATTGGATATTCTTACAATCATACTCGTAGTGCATTAGGTCGTTGGACTCCACAAACAGCTGAAACAGCTACATTAGCACGTTCTTCTTGGAATGATAGTAATACCAACACAAGAGACTCAGATATTTATGTAGAAGATGGCTCTTTCATTCGCTTAAAAGCTATGACAGTTGCTTATACCTTTGATCGTAAATTAATGAGTAAGGTTGGTTTAGAAAGTTTACGCGTTTATATGACAGGTAATAACTTGTTAACATGGACTGATTATACAGGTCCGGATCCAGAGGTGAGCACATTTGATGGCTCAAACACAGCTTTCGGTACAGATTTCTTCACGTACCCACAAGCAAGAAGTATCATCTTCGGTGTTAACATTGGATTCTAATTTTAAATAAGGAATGAATATGTTAAAAAACAAACTCTCAATTTTAGCTTTAGCATCAGTACTTGCTGTTGTTGGTTGTGATGTATTGGATCAAGCGCCACAGCAAAGCGTTGATGCAAATACAGCATTTGAAAACCAAACAGGTGCTTTTGCTGTCTTGCAAGGTGCTTACAGTGCTATGCAAGGTTTAGCAGCCACACCAACGCTTGTTTATACAGAACTAGCTGGTGAATATGCTGCACACTCTGGGTCATTCCCATCTTGGGCAGCAGTTGACCGTCATACGCTTCTTCAGGATAACGCAGAAGTGGCTACAACATGGAACACAGCCTACAGCACGATTAATGTTGCAAATAATGTGATTGTAAATGTTCCTTTAGTAAACGATGCAGGATTTACTGCCACAGCTAGAGCAAGTTATATTGCGCAAGCTAAAGTGATTCGTGCTTCAGCTTATTTACTATTGGTACGTTACTTTGGACGTGTTCCTTTGGTTTTGACACCAACTGTACAAATTGATGAAAGCACGAATGTATCACGTTCAACAACTGAAGCTGAAGTGTACACACAAATTATTGCTGATTTAACGGATGCTTATACTACTTTAGGTGATGCTGGTTCTTCTGCTTCACCAACGGTAACAGGTTGGACCGCATTGGCTTTACGTGCACGTGCTAATCTTGCTGCGGGTAATTATGCTGCTGCTGAGGCTGATGCAAAATATGTAATCGACAATGGTCCATTCACCATGGCATCTACATATGCTGCCATTTTTGAAGGATCTCAAGCTAGCTCTGAATCTATTTGGGAACTTCAGTTCAACACAGAAGATACCAACCCGATGTCTTTCTGGGCTTTACCAAACGGTGCAGGTGGTCGTCGTGAGTATGCCCCAACAACAGCGTTTATCAATGCTCATGCTTTGACAGACACTCGCTATGATGTAAATATTAAGACAGTAGCTGGTACTACTGTTTTAGGTAAATACTTTAGAGTAGATGACTCTGATAAAATTGTTGTAACTCGATTAGCTGAAATGTACTTAATACATGCTGAAGCTATTGCTCGTCAAAATCCAAATGCAGTACGTATTCAAGAAGGTTTAAACTCATTGAATGTGGTTCGTGCTCGTGCTGGGGTTCCTGATCGTACACTTGCTGAAGCTCTTACCGGTGCTGATCTTGCTGATTTAGTTATCTTTGAAAGAGGTTTAGAATTAGCATTAGAAGGTCACCGTTGGTTTGACTTAAAACGTAATGGTGATGCACTTGCGATCATTCCAAGTGGCGAAGCATTCCGTTTATTATGGCCAATTCCACAGCGTGAATTACAGGCTAATCCAAATATAGCCGATGACCAAAACGACGGTTATTAATTAACTATTTGGTTCAAAAAAAGGCAGTTGTGCATAACAACTGCCTTTTTTTTTAACCATATTTGACTTATAGGGTGTAAATGAAAAGAAATTTATTTTTTGTTTTAATTCGTTAAACATTTACATTCCAAGATTAGAAGCTGTTTAATACTGTAAAGTTTACTTTACGTCGTGTTATGAGGTATGTGATGTGTACGCTTCCTTTGGGAGGAGGAGGCTGCTGTTACACCAAGGCTTCTGTAACAAAACTAAAACACTAAAGAGGTTATCTATGGTTAAAAAGTTACTCTTCATTAACTTTTTGGCATTATTACTCGTACCTGCTGCACTTTTTGCGCAATCAAAAATCAGCGGTAAAGTAACTGATGCATCAACCGGTGAAGAATTACCAGGTGCTAACGTTTATCTTTTAGAGATAAAAAAAGGTACTAGTACTTCAATTGCTGGTGATTACGAAATTACTGGAGTAAATCCAGGTACTTACACACTTGTAGCAAGTTATGTGGGATACAAAAAGGCTAAACAGTCTGTTACAGTTGGTTCCGCAGATGTTGTTTTAAATATTACCATGCAACCCGACTTCTTGGGTTTAGAGGAAGTGGTAGTAAACGCCCTTGGTTTTGAAAAAAACCGTGATCAACAAGGAGCAGCTTCATCAAATGTAACTGCTGAGCGGATTGCAACTACAGGTGAGACATCACTACTAACTGGTATTGCTGGTAAAACATCAGGAGTAGTTGTAACTCGTTCATCTGGTGACCCTGGTGCCGGCACATATGTTCAAATTCGTGGGCAAAGTACAATTACTAATAGCGTTCAGCCTTTAGTTGTAGTTGACGGAATTCCAATTTCTAACACTACTGTCGGTTCAGGTGTTGATGGTGTTGTTCAACAATCTCGTTTGAATGACATCAACCCAAACGATATTGAATCGAGGGAAATCCTTAAAGGCGCATCTGCGGCTGCCTTGTGGGGATCAAGAGCTGCTAATGGTGTAATTGTTATCAAGACCAAAAAAGGGAATCCGGTTAAAGACAGACCAAATATTGTCTTTAAGTCTACATATTCCATGGATGAGATTAACGCCTATCCTACATTGCAGTCAAGCTACGGACAAGGTTCTAGTGGCGCATATAATCCTACTTCAGCTTTTTCATGGGGTGATAAAATTGCAGATCGTTCGGGTGCTGCAGATGTATTTAATACAACAGGCGCGTATTTCGTATCTGAGTCTGGTAATGTTTATTACCCAATAACTCAAAAGAACTCTAAAGAAACATTTGTTGATAAAAACAAAAATGGTGTTTTTCAAACAGGTTATTTCTTGGATAATTCATTAAGCATTTCTGGTGGTGATTTAGGAAACTCCTATTATTTCAGTTTATCTGATTTAAATCAGGAAGGTATTATCAGAAATAATTCCGATTACAGACGTACCTCTTTTAGGTTTAATTCTGCAAGAAGGTTTAATGAAAACTTTACAGTGAACTCAACTGCTATGTATACCAAGGTGAACTCAAATCGAATTCAAATGGGTTCAAATACTGCAGGTTTATATTTGGGATTAGTTAGAACAGCTCCAGATTTTGATCAAGAAGATTATAAGGGGTCATATTTTTCTGGTCCTAATGCAGCTCCAATACCGAACCGTCATCGTTCATACCGAAGTTATTTAGGTGCAAGCTCGTCTCCTGTTTACAATAACCCGCTTTGGACGATAAATGAGCAAGAAAATACGACAAATGTTGATCGTTTTATGACTACTGGTGAAATTCAATATGATCCTACTCAATGGTTAGGATTTACTGCTCGTGGTGGTATTGATTATTATCAAGATAAGCGAATTTCATATTTCCCAGTTAACTCTGCAAACCCAGGTTTAAATGGATTGTTAACAGATCAGTCTTTAAGTGAGCTTCAAGTAAACTTTGACTTCATAACACGTTTACAAAAACAACTTAATGAAGACTTATTCTCTTCAGCATTATTTGGCTTTAATATTAATGACCGTACTGCAAAAACCATTGGTGGTTCAATGCAGAACTTTATTATTGCATTAGGTCCAAAGAATTTTGATAATGCTCAAGCTGCAAATAGAAATCCGTTCAATAGTGAGTCCCAAAGAAGAATTGCTGCTGCATATACTGCTTTTAATTTTAATTATAAAGAATCAGTTTTTGCAGAAATAACAGGTCGCGCTGAGACAGCTTCCACATTTGGTGAAAACTCTGACAAAACATTTTTCTACCCTGCTGCTAACGTTGCATGGCAATTTACTCAGCTAGATGCATTAAAAGACAACAATGTATTATCATTTGGTAAATTTCGTGCATCTTATGGTGTTGTAGGTGTTGAACCAGGTCCGTATTTAACTACCACAGATTTCGTTTCTGCTGCATATGGTGAATCATGGGGACCAGTTTTAGATTCAGGCTTTTTTGCAGATGGTGGATTTGTTCAAAGTACGGCTGCCGGCAACAATGCCGTTGAACCTGAAAGAAAAACAGAATGGGAAGTTGGTACTGATTTGCGATTCTTAAATGATCGATTATCATTCTCTGCAACTTATTATTCTAACCAAACAGAAGGAGCTTTGTTCTTTGTACCTGTAGCTGCTTCAACTGGATTTACATCACAATTTCAGAATGCAGCAGATCTTGAAAACAAAGGTTTTGAAATTGAAGCAGGATATGAAATCATTGCTACTAATGATTTCCGTTGGGGTGTGAATGCCAATTGGACAAGAAACAGAAACAAAGTTACCGATTTAGCCGGAACTCAATCTTTATTCTTAGCTGGTTTTACGGGAACGTCTTCAAGAGCTGTTGAAGGTCAACCTGTTGGCGTTTTATGGGGTGTAGATTGGGCTAAAAATGCAGATGGATCATTAGTTCTTGATGCAAATGGTTTCCCAACAGCTTCTTCTGAGGAAAGCGTAATTGGTGATCCTAACCCGGATTGGGTTGGAAATTTATCAACGACCATTTCCTATAAAAATTGGAATTTATTTGTTTTATTTGATCATACACAAGGTGGCGATTTCTGGGATGGTACTCGTGGAGTTCTTTATTACTTTGGTACTCATGAGGATGTATCTAAAGAAAGAACCTATCCAACTGACTTGAGACAGCATAATGGAACCATAATTCCTGCAAATACACCATTTCGTGGTAATATTCAAGACTTTGGAGCCGGTCCTGTTGCTTTAACCCAACCATGGTACACCGGACTAGGTGGTGGATTTGGACCTCAGTCACGTCAGTTTATTTATGATGCAACTGTTACACGTTTAAGAGAAGTAACATTAACATACTCTTTAAATTCCAAAGCATTTCGCGATTTTACAAAATTACGCTCTGTTGATTTTGGTGTAACAGGTAGAAACTTGCTATTCTGGACAAAAATGGACGGTGTTGATCCAGAAACTAACTTAACTGGTCCTTCAAATGGTAGAGGTTTGAGTTACTTCAATAACCCAAACACTCGCTCTATCTTATTCTCAATTTCAGTTAACTACTAATAAAGGATCAAAGAGAATATGAAAAGTTTAAAATTATTTTTGACAACCTTACTCATGACTTCATTTATTATAAGTTGTGAGTCCATAGTTGAAGGGTTAAATGAAGACCCTAATAATGCACAAACTGCTGATGATCGCTATGTATTAACAGGTGCTCAATTGGCTAATGTGCTTGTTCAGGAAGGTGAAATTGCTCGATTAACAGGAATGTGGTCTGGCTATTTTACTGGTTTTGATCGTCAGTATATTGCATTAGGTCAATATCAAACAACATCAGGTGATTCAGATAGCCCATGGGGTAATTTGTACGCCGGTGCGGTACAACAATCCAACATTATCATTGCAAGTACAGAAACTACAGGTAATTTAATTTATCGTGGTGTTGCTAAAATAATTAAAGCAAATGCTTTGGGCACTGCTGCTGCTATTTGGGGTGATGTACCTTTTACTGAAGCTGGTGATCGAGATAACTTCCCCAATCCCGCGTATGATGATCAAGCAACTGTGTATGCTGGTGTTCAAACACTATTAGATGAAGCAATTGCGCATTTAACTGCACAATCAGCATCTTCTATACAGGGGGATATTCATGGCTTAAGCACAGCACAATGGATTAAAGTAGCTCATTCACTGAAAGCACGCTATTATATGCATACCAAACAATATAGTAATGCATATACGTCTGCTCAAAATGGTATTGACACACCAGCCGGTGATTGGATTGCCTATCATGGTGGAACTTATGGTGGCGACTTTAATATATTTTATTCCTTCTTGGATTATGATCGACCTGGTTATATGGCAGCAGAGGATGCATATCTTACAAGACTGCTTGATCCGGCTAATGCTCTTTATAGAGGGAATGCAAAAACTAATGAAGAAGCTAGATTTAACTTTTATTACACAACTGGCGTTTATGCTGGTGGTGAATATGAGCCTAATTTCTTATCACCACTTTGGTATAGTTACCCAAATGGTATTTTTGGGCATGACTCCCCTTACACTATTATTGGATTTGCTGAAAATACTCTAACATTAGCAGAAGCTGCTATAAGAAGTAATTCTGCAAACCCATCTGTTGCTTTAGGTCATTTAAATGATTTTAGAGCGTATATGGCTGGAAATGGATATTTAAATCCAGAATACACAGGTTCGTTAGGATTTGTTGCTCAATACGATGCTTATGATTTAGCTGATTTTGCTAATGGTGGGATAGAAAATGCTAATAACGTTTCACAAGTAGATGCTCTTAGAAGAGAAATTTTACAAGAACGTTACATAACATTTTATGGAAGTATTGAAGGGTTTAATGATGTTCGTAGAACACGTACAGATGCTATGGGTGTTAAACCCACACCTGTAACAGGTAATCAATTACCACAAAGAATGTTCTATCCTCAATCTGAAATTAACTCTAACTCAAATACACCTGTACAACAGCCTACAGATTTATTTTTTCCAACTGCTGTAAATCAGTAAGAAAAATATGTATAAAAAAAAGCCGCCTTTGCAAAAAGGCGGCTTTTTTTGTTTATTCAATCTATGAAGTTCGTTTTTGTTTGTTTTACATACCTAGTGGTTGTTGCTTGTTCTGGTAATAGACTTTCCACCACATCGTCATCAGAATTGATTAATTACGATGAACCTGCTGTTTATATAGATCATCAGATTAAATTTTTAGACAACGAATCGAATTTGTTTCTCTACTTCGAAGTCGTTCCCAACACGTATGCGTCAAAAAACTATTCAGATAGTGTAATCACCCTAGTGATTAACGCTTCTATCTATGACTCAGATAACCAATTAGTTTTTGAAATTGCTGATGAGGTCGATACGCCTATTAACGAGCAATCTACTATTCTTAATTATTTTAAACCCATACAAAGTAATGCTTATCGCATCGAATTGATTTTGGAGTCGAATGCTTTTTATGGTATCAAGAAATACACATTGGAGCGTGATAATCGGTTACCCAATCAAAAAATTGGTGACGCTGAAATAGGATATATAGATCTGAATCAGAATATTCAGCCATTTGTTCGATATGTAAACGTACTTAAAAAAGATAAGCCAATTGGACTTTCATTGACTGCCGCTACTCATGATACGGTTAAGGTTATTTTGAAGAAATTGTTGGCGGATAATGAATATGCAAGACCTATTCATGCTAGACAATACAATTCAACTTCTATAACATTTAGGGGTTTGGATGACGAAAAAAGTGAAATTCTTCTCGATACATTGTTTTTCACTAAAGATTTTGAGAACAAAGCCTTTCAAGTAAATCTAAGCCAATTAGGAAATTATGAGTTAGAACTATTTGCTAAAGACTCTGAAAACAGTACCTATAAAAAAACGTATGCTAAACATTTTGCACTATTCGATTCTGAATTTCCACACAAAAGAACGTTACGTTCAATTCTTGAATCCTACGCATATATTTTACCCGAGGGTACGTATAATAAAATTATGGGCGAAAATAATGCCGAAATTCAAGAGAAGCTGTTTGTTGATTATTTTACTTCAAGTATTGATAAGCCTAAAGATATTCGGGATGTCTTAGCCAAGTATTCATCAAGAGTTGTAGAAGCCAATTATTTCTTTACCAACTTTAAAGAAGGGTGGAAGACCGACATGGGTATGATTTACATCATATTTGGACCACCGCTTTTTGTTACCCGACAATATGACTTTATTTATTGGCATTATACACATGAACCTAATGACCCTCAACGTGTTTTTCGATTTAGAAGAGTACGACTAAACAGTAGGTTTTTCCCATTCGATCATTATTTAGTTTCTCGTAGCAGTTCGTATTTTCAAATAAATTACTCTCGAGTTAATGATTGGAGAACGGGCGCAATTTTATATTATGACCGATTTTAAATAAAAAAGGCACGTCGCTTTCGCTCATGCCCTTTTATCAATGTATGTAACTATATTTTACTTCATCAAAGTAATCATTCGAACTTGTGTGCCGGATTGTGTTTGTAAGCGTACGATGTACACCCCGGAAGCATTTCCACTTGCATCAAACCATACCGAATAATGACCCTTATTTTGGTTGGCATTAACTAACGTAGCCACTTTTCTTCCCAATGCATCAAATACTTCAAGTTGAACCTCAGTTGCTGAACCTAATGTGTAATTGATGGTGGTGCTTGGGTTGAATGGGTTCGGATAATTGGGTTTGAGTTCAAAGTCAGCAGGTAAGGCAGAAGTTAATTCTTTTTCGTTGCTAACTAGGGTTTCGGGGAAATAAGCACGTGCAACAAGAGAGGTATCATGAACAAAAGGATTGATATTTCCTTG
>CAZIQX010000076.1:0-1780 GCA_964541325.1 uncultured Chitinophagales bacterium
CAAACGATTTGAAATAATCAAATGGGATGAAAATTGTAAATAGATATTAATTGGATAGGTGAAAAGTGTTGACAATCATTGGAAGTTTTAGTTCGTTTAGCGAATCAATCAAACTATCAGGAAAGTAACTCTAGATTTAAAAGATGCCTATGAAAAAATTAGACTTAAACTTGTTTACAAATGTGCAACAAGACTTAGAAACACGTCAGCTTCACATTTTGGCTGCTTTGCAACATGCCAAACGTCAATTTCAGTTGAATAAATTATATCCAACACTCGCTGAACTGATTGAAACTCGGCGTTTGCTTAAATCTATTGCTGATGAAATGGGTAAAATGAAGGGACTACTGCCTCAGTCTATTTCGTCCATTAACCTCGATAAAATGGAAATCGAGTTTACCTACAGTGAATATCCTAATGAAAATTTGGAACAGGTTCGGCAATTAATAGATTGGACCTTACCTCAATTGGAAACAGTTATACGTGAAGGCATTACCATTTATGAATTTGTAGAAGAAAAGATGAAATTAGCTACCGTTGGTATCATTCCCACTTATAAACATGAAGGTTACTTGTTTGTACCCGACGTTATAGCGAGAGAATTAGCTCTATATCGATACGAACTATCATTATTTACACATTATGATGACACCTATAGAGGCTTAAAAACTCGTTTGTTGGAGCGCTATGAAGAGAAAACCCTCAAGCGTGAATTGCAAAGTATAAAATTGGAACTCATCAAAAATCATTCTGATTTACCCAATCCGGCAACCTATTCAGTTCAACTCGACTTAGATCTCCCTTTTGATGAAACAATTCTTCCTATAGTTAAACGCTTGTTGGTACGCATTTTAGCAATGAGTTAATTAATGAATTAGCGTCAACAAAAATTCTGTGGGTATATAACCTATGCAATTGGGTTAAATCTTTTTAAACATAATACGTTGGTGCTCAAATATAATGTTTGAAAGAACGCAGACTAATTAATCGATAACGACTGAGGTATGTCCAAAAAAAAAGGCTCATTTTTATGAGCCTTTTAAACATTTATTTAAAGTCTTCAAAATCATCATCCATGGGTATAACCTTTGATGGGTCAATATTCCCAAATGGATTTGAATTCACGTTTGCACTTTGTTTTACGTTAGAGGCGTAACCGGCATTAGGATTTGATTTTCTTGTTTGATTTGATTTCTTACCGCTACTTTTTTTGCTTTCGTTACCTGTTTTTATTACAGAAACCAAGCCATCAGCATACTTGCTTTCTCCATTAACGAGATGATTCATTTCCTGAACAATTTCAATCAATTGAGTGGCTTCTGCTTTAAGGTTAGCAGCAGCAGAAGAGTTCTCCTCGGCACCTGCAGCATTTTTCTGAGTTACAGCATCAACATGAACCATAGCACGGTTGATTTGTTCTAAACCTTGAGATTGTTCAAGTGAAGCAGCCGTGATTTCACTCACTAATTCATTAACTTTTTGTGTTTTTTGATCAATTTCAATCAAAATCTCACCAACCTGACCAGCAATATTGACACCACCATTGGCCGCTTGACGCGAACGCTCGATGATGGATTCCGTTTCTTTTGCTGCATCTGAAGTGCGTAAGGCAAGGCGACGAACCTCCTCGGCAACTACGGCAAACCCAAGACCGGCTTGCCCTGCACGAGCAGCTTCAACCGCAGCATTAAGAGCTAATAAGTTGGTTTGGAAGGCAATTTCATCAATAGCTTTGATGATTTTTGAGGTCTCATCGGTTGAATTTTTCAGTTCTACCATC
>CAZIQX010000076.1:1790-3330 GCA_964541325.1 uncultured Chitinophagales bacterium
TTTAGTAGCAGCTTTTCTTGCTTCTTCCGACAATTGATTCGCTTGTTGAGCACTTTCAGCGTTTCGTTTGGTCATAGAGGCCAATTCTTCAAGTGAAGCAGAAGTTTCCTCTAAAGATGAAGCTTGTTGGGAAGCACCATCTGCCATGTCCTGACTCGAAGCAGCAACTTGTTCAGAAGCATCGCTAATTGAACGAGCTGCATCTTGCAGGCGATTATTGCTACGCATGATGGGTTTGTTGATGGAACCGGCAAACCAATACCCCAAGCCAATGTAAATGAATAAGGCAAGCACAGAAATAAAAAGAGTTGCAACAAGTATTTCAGAAGATGACTCTTTCAGTTTTTCTTCTGAGTAGGATACTTTAAAAATTCCAATCAGTTCTTTGTTGCCATCATAGGTTAAATTTCTGAAGATGGGAGCTGTAAAAACCAAAAAATTACCTTCAAATGCATAGGTAATCTCATTTTGGATTTCAGAAATGGTGAGTTTATCACTGTTGGGGCCTACAGAGTATATAGGCTGAAGAACTTCATCAAAGAGGGCAAAATTATACACACCGTCATCGAGGTGGTCGTTATCGAAGTGAGCAAGAGCATCGCGAATGAGAGAACCATCGTCGAGGATACGCGCTTCAACAGCGGCAGAAAGTTGTTTTGAGATGGCGTCAGTTGTATTTCGGGATGACTCAACCAAAATCATTCTCCCCATATCGGCAGATTTTTTAGGGAAGTAAGCAGCCATAAAGACGGAAACAAGAATACCTGTTCCAACAAAAATGGTAATAATTCGGGCGCGAAGCGAAAAATTCATGATGGTCTGAGATTAAATATTAGAGACATCAACAACGAGTTGCGTGTAAAGTAGTAAGCAATGCATGAAAATAAAAACGGGAATGAAAAAAAAGCGAGTCAATTATCAAAAAATTATTGTGCACCTATTTTGGTAATATTTAAAATGTTAGAATGAAAGATATATTACACTTTCAGCTTTATTGAAAAAAAAAAGGAGCTTTCTTGCTTTTTTCTTAAGCGTTTATGAATAGGTGAAACGAAAACAGGATATTACTCGAGAGTATTTGATAGAGTTGGCATTGTGATTCAAGTTGTAAAAAAAACAGCAACTTGTGTCAATATTAATGATCAGGAAAGCCCTTCCAAAAAAAATCGCCCATTTTGGTCTTATTTTTTCTTGCAAAATGTAAGCGCTTTCATTATTATTCGCTCAAAGGTTGGTAAAAAGGGCAAACTACGCGTTTTTGGTTAGGATGCACGAAGCTCTTTTCCCTATTTAACATTTTCATTAACAGGTTAATTATGAGACAGATCCGTTACGGGCTTTTTTTCTGCTTACTCATGCTACTAGTTCCCGTAATTGCACATGCACAAACGGGAAAAATCCGCGGGGTTGTAACCGATTCTAACACTGGCGAGACCATTATTGGTGCAAACGTTGTGATAGCCGGTACAACACGTGGTTCTGCAACAAATATAGATGGAGAGTACATTATAATTGGTTTATCTCCGGGGAAATACACACT
>CAZIQX010000076.1:3340-9227 GCA_964541325.1 uncultured Chitinophagales bacterium
GAAGTATCCTATTTGGGCTACAAAAAAGTGGTTATTAGCGATGTATTGGTTCGTATTGATTTAACTACAACGCAAGATTTTATTCTTGAAGAAGAAACCTTCCAAGGTGAAGAAGTTACTGTTGTTGCTGAGCGTGCTTTGGTACAAAAAGATGTTACAGCCTCATTGGCATCTGTAGGACGCGAACAGATTCAGGCCATACCGGTAGAAAACCTCGCTGAGGTTGTTGGATTACAAGCGGGTGTTGTTGATGGACACTTTCGTGGTGGTCGCCGTGGCGAGGTTGGTTATTGGGTAGATGGTATTCCAGTAACGGATGTATTTAACGGTGGTGTTGGTCAAAACGTTGAAAACAACTCTGTGCAAGAAGTTCAGGTTGTAACAGGAGCTTTTGCCGCAGAATACGGTCAGGCCATGTCGGGTATTGTTAACATTGTAACTCGTGATGGTTCGAATGATTTTTCTGGTGGATTTATGACGTTTGAAGGGGATTATCTTTCTTCTCGTGATGATCTCTTTATGAATATTGATAACATCAACCCAATCGCTGTAAAGGATATTGAAGGAAACATAGAAGGTCCGATTATAAAGGATAAGCTTTTTTTCTTTGCATCTGCCCGTTATTTCTCGAATGATGGTTGGTTGTATGGACAGCGCAGGTTTACTTCAACCGATGTGGGCTTTACTCAAGATGGCCGTTTAGCATTATTGGATACAACAGGAACTGGCGACAGAGAAATTGTAAGCATGAATCCTTATGAGAGGGTGTCTGGTCAATTTAAATTAACCTGGAGAGCGACTCAGAACATTAAGGTTTCTGCGAACATGCTGTTAGGTGCTGAAAATTTCCGGAATTATGATCATGGTGCGCGATTTTTACCGGATTTTCAAAATGATCAGTTCACCAATAGCAGAAGTAATTATTTGAAAATTACTCACACTTTGTCGAACAGAACGTTTTATGATATGTCCATATCAAATAATTATAATGATTATGAGACCTATGCTTTTGAAGACATCAATGATTCAAGATATTTGCCCAATGCGTATGCACAGTACCAGGCCTTAAATGCAACATCGAACTTTTTAGTAGGTGGAACTAACAACGGTCGATACAATCGTTCAACCGAAACATGGTTAACAAAATTCGACATCACCTCCCAGGTAAATAACCAAAATCAGGTAAAAACAGGTATTGAAGCACGTTTCCACCGTTTACAAACTCGCGATTTGACTGTAATTGTTAATGAAGCTGGTGGTGAGACAACGTTTCAAAACAATGGTGAATACGATTACAAACCAGTGGAGATTTCAGCTTACGTTCAAGATAAAGTTGAAATTGGAAGCTTAATCATTAATGCAGGTGTTCGTTTCGATTACTTTGATGCCAACGGAAAAGTATTCAGCGACCCTAATGATCCTGATATCATTTTTGAAGCACAAAGAGATGATTTTCCAGGAAATCCATTTAAAGAATCTGAGCCTGTTTGGCAGTTCAGCCCAAGATTAGGTATTGCTTTCCCCATTTCTGCTGGAGGTGTAATTCACTTTTCGTATGGTAACTTCTTCCAAATACCAAACTTTGAGTTACTATACCGAAACCCATTTTTCCGATTGAACTCAGGTGGTGCTTTAATTGGCTTAGTGGGTAACTCAAATTTAAGCCCACAAAAAACGATCAATGGTGAAATAGGATTAAAACAAGAACTTTCATCCACCTCAGCAATTGAAGTAACTGCTTTCTTCCGCGATATTCGTGATTTAGCTGGTACTGCAAATGCAACAATCCCTGTTCGTGGAACAGGCGTTCGTTATGGTCAGATTCAAAACGCTGACTTTGGATTTATCAAAGGGATGGTTCTTGCCTACGACCAAGTCATCGGTGGAGGCTTTTCATTTGGTGCGGATTACACCTTTCAGGTCGCAAAAGGGAACTCATCTGATCCAACACAAGCATTTAGTGCAGCAGCAGCCCGCCAATTGTTGGAAACACAAATTCTACCTTTAGATTGGGATCAGTTACATACGATTAACGTAACTACAACCTATGCAGCTCCTACTTGGGGATTTGGTACAGTGATGACTTATGGCTCTGGTTTTCCATATACGCCAAATTTAACTACCCAACAAACTGGGGCTATTGTACCAACCACCATTCCTTACAATTCAGAAAGACGTCCTTCTACATTCAGAATGGATATGAACTTATACAAGAATTTCAAATTGGGGAGTACTACGCTTCAAGTGTTTGCACTTATTGACAACCTGTTAGATATCGGAAACGAGAACGGTGTTTTTGGTGATACAGGTAGAGCAACCTATTCGCTTCAACGGCTCGTTGATGAAAAGTCATTTGCGGGAGATCCCTACTACTTAAACCAATGGTACACCCGTCCAGATTTTTATAATGAACCACGACGTGTAACAATTGGTGTGAGATATAATTTTTAAAGTTTTATGAAATCAATGAGATTAGATATGTCTAAGAAATTAATTATTGGGTTGCTTTTGCTTTTCTTCAATTCTGTTGATTTGGCATTTGCATTTCAAACTGAGATACCGGAGTTCTTAAAAGACCCAAGATTTCGATCAGATGAGCGATATAGAAAAAGTTTTAACACTCCCGGGAACAGAGTAAACATTACGTTTCATAACACAGGCTTGTTAGCTGGTGCAAATGCGATTCGTGGTGAGTGGCCTGCAGGTTCATTGAACAATTATATTGGAGATGTACACCCTGTAATCGTGATGGAAGTTCCTATTGATTTAGATGGGGATAAACATGCTGATTCATTAGTACAACGTGCTGTAACCATGACAGGTCCGCGTCAAGGAGTGGATACGCCACTTCCTGGTAAATTGAAATTCTACGGTTTTGAACCTATGGCTGGTTTTGCTAGTGACGACGAAGAAAATGAGCGTCCTGCCATCTCAACCGACCCGACAACATGGCCTAATACCTGGCCTGACCAACCAGATTGGGTAGATCCCGGTAATGGTGCAACTCAATGGAATGGTTTCTTTGGTCGTGATATTCAAAACGCCGACTTCGAAGCCTATTTCTGGGTAGATGATGATAACGATGAATTATTGTTTGATAATTACGGCTTTTTGCCTGATTCAACTGACCCTACTCGTAAAGGTCAGGGTCTAGCAATGAAAGTTCGTGGTATGCAGTGGTCGCAGTTCTTAGCACAAGATGCGATGTTCTGGATTTATGAAATTACAAATGTTGGTACAACAACTTACCCTCGCGTTGCAGTAGGTGCAACGGTTGGTACACTTGCCGGTGGTGACGGAGATTCGCAAGATGATATGGCTTTCTTCGACCAGGCTAATCGTATTGTGTATTCATGGGATTTTGATAACCGAGGTAATAGAAATCAACAAGTAGGCTACGTGGGCTATGCCTTTATGGAATCGCCAGGTAACCCTTTTGATGGAATTGATAATGATGGTGATGGCGATCCAAGTTTTCTTAATGTTGATGGTATTCCCTACGTTCAACCTGGAACAGAAGGTGTGGGTAACGTTTTCACTATTAACGATTTTCCAGAAAGAAGTAATAGTGGTAGAACAATAAATGCCGGTACTCCACTCATTTTAATTGATTCAGAAACGTTCGAGCGTACAATTGTTTACATGCCCAATACCGATACAACGGTTATTTCACAAGGTATAACTTACAATTTGACAGTTGGTACAGTTTTAAGTGAAAAACAAATTACGATTCAAGGGCAGGTTGACGCAGTAACAGTTACTGAAAAGAACTTGATTGATGATGACTTGGATGGGATTATAGATGAAGACTTTTACTTGCATTTTGAGCGTCGTTTTCTTGATATCAATAACCAAATTGTGGTACTACCGGCTCTACGCTATAAAAATTATGTTGGTTTAGCAAATGACATTCGTGGAAGACTAGCAACACCTCAAGATTCATTAAATCATGGTTTCTTCAACCTGATGATTGATGAAGATGTAAATGATGGTTTGGATAATGATGGAGATTGGAATGCTTTAACTGATGATGTGGGTGTTGATGGACGCTCAGGAACCGGGGATGAAGGTGAAGGAGATGGAAGACCAACGCCGGGCGAACCAAACTTTGATGCGCTCGATGTTGATGAGAGTGATCAGGTTGGTTTATCTTCATTCTATTATTTTACACCCCCAGGTGCTGTTCGTCTTGACAGAAACGAAACCGTATGGCGCGCTTTAACTCCGGGTTTCTTTACTACAAACAACGAGTTACAAACTGCACAACAAAAGGGTGGTATTGATGGTGACTTTATATTCGGTTCTGGTTACTTCCGTTTAGAACCAGGTAGAACACTTCGCTTCTCTATGGCTTTAGTTTTCGGTGAAAACCTGGCTACCATTACAAATAATGTTCAAACGGTACAAGAAATCTATAACCGGAACTACAACTTTGCCAAACCACCTGAAAAACCGACTTTACAAGCATTTGCCTCCGATAAACGTATCGTGCTGTATTGGAATGATATTGCCGAACGTTCTGTAGATCCTGTTTTAGGAATGGACTTTGAAGGGTACAAGATTTATAAGAGTACTGAACCATTCTTTCTTGATCCAAATCGTGTAACTGATTATAGTGGAAACGATGCATTATTAAGTCCATTAGTACAGTTCGACCTTAAGAATGGAATTCGTGGCATGTGGAAACCCATTCAGGATACCTCAACAGTTGGTGGTCCATCGTATATATCCAATCCTGATTTAATCGACAGAACACGTGGTGTGCCTTTTTATTTAGGAAATGATTCCGGAATTCAACACTCATTTGTTGACACCAACGTGGTAAATGGTCAAACCTATTATTATGCAATTGTTGCATATGATAGAGGAAGCGTTGATTTTTATCCGGCTGAAAATAACTTTGCAACAACTATCACAGAAGCAGGCGACGTAATAACCGATATAAACGTTGTTCAGGTTCGTCCAAATGCAGGTGTTTCGGGTTACGTGCAAGGTGGTTTAGACGGTGAATTAGAGCAAACTAGTGGTGTTGCAACCGGCGATGTATTCGTTGAGGTGCTTAATCCGAATCTGGTCAGGGAAGATGTTCAATATGAGATATCCTTTAATGAACCCGGTTTTGCAGCTACAACGTTTTCTGTTACCGCTACGGAGAATGGAACTACTGATTTAGTGGTAAATGCCCAACCCATAACGAGTTACGAAAGTGTAATTTTTGATGGAATGCGCGTTTTATTTAATAACGATTTGAACCGTTTCAATCGTGATGCCTTCCGCTGGAATGATGGTGATACCACAAAAGTGTCAACACGAGTACGAGAAGGAATACTTTCAAACAACTTAAGTTGGTATCTCGAAACAGTGAATACTCCTTATGATTATGTGATTGAATTTTCAGATGTAATCGTGGATACATCATTAGCAGGAAGAATTGGTTCTCGATCCGGTGCCCCGAATTTACCTGCTAAAGAAACCAAATTCAGAGTGAAGAATGCTACGCTTGATTATTATATCGATTTTGCCTTCCGTGAGTTATCACTTGCAGGTTCCACCGAAATTGCGAACGAGATTGATGGAAACGACTTTCTATATGGTATTGAAAATATTGATGGTACGAATCAGGTTGTTTTTGAATTAAGTTTCAATTATGTACGTAATGCTCAATTGCAACAATTACCGGATGGTACATTACCCGTAGCAGGAGATACCTACTTAATTGTTCGCAATAAATCGTTTAGAGATAATGATAGATTCACATTTAATACGTTTGAATCTCGAGTTGATGAGGAAACAGCTAAAGACCAATTGGATAAAATTAGGGTTGTGCCAAATCCATACGTCGCAGCTGCTTCTTGGGAAAGAAAATTACCACCTACTATTACATCAG
>CAZIQX010000076.1:9237-13524 GCA_964541325.1 uncultured Chitinophagales bacterium
CATGTTCCACAAAACTCAACAATTCGCATTTTCACAGTGCGCGGTGAGCTAGTGAAAGAGCTGAAACAATCCGGAAGTTTAAATGATGGTACAGTAAGTTGGGATTTAAGAACACGTGAAAATCTTGAGGTGGCTTATGGAGTGTACTTCTATCACGTTGAAGCCCCCGGCTTAGGAAATAAAACCGGTAAACTGGCCATTATTAAATAAGATTGAGGTACACAACAATGAAAAAAATAGTTTTAATCGTATTAGCTACTCTGATTGGTGTGCCCTCCTTAATGGCACAAGACAAAACCGGTATTACAGCAGCTGCCTTTTTATCCATACCTAGTTATGCACGCGGAACAGCAATGGGAAGCGCCTTTGTCGCTATTGCTGATGATGAAACGGCAATGTTTTGGAATCCGGGTGGATTAGCACAGGTGACCAAAAATTCTGCATCCTTCAGTAATGCTTCCTGGTTCGTAGGTTCTGGTTATCAGGATGTTTCAGCTGCATTTTACACAGGTAATTCCGGAACATTCGGATTGCGTGTAATGGTTCTGAACTATGGTGAAATGGAAGTAAATACCATTCAAAATCCAGAAGGTACTGGTGAATTGATTAATCCAATGGATTTACAACTTAACCTGACCTATTCAAGATACTTAACCACTTCATTTTCTTTTGGTGCATCCGTTAAATATGTAAGTCAAAGAATTTGGAAATCAGAAGCATCGGGAATTGGTGTAGATTTAGGTATTCTGTATAAATCAGATTTCAAAAATCTAAGAATTGGGATGGCAATCACTAATTACGGAACGGATATGCAAATGTCGGGTGACAACTTAAAAGTTGCTCATGACATTGATCCGGATAATAATGGGAACAATGACCGTTTACCCGCTTTCATGGAAACAAACGCATGGGCGATGCCGCTTAATTTCCGTGTTGGCTTAGCTATGGATGCATTTGCCAATTCTTTAAACAGATTAACTCTTGCTATTGATGCCAAACACCCTTCAGATAATTCTGAAGCCTTGGACGTTGGTTTTGAATATGGCTTTAAAGAAACAGTATTCTTGCGAGGTGGTTATAGAAATTTATTTACTGCCATTCCAAGTGATGGTGGATTTACAGCAGGTTTTGGATTGAATTACAATATAACACCAACAAATGCGGTGAGAATTGGTTATTCTTTTCAACATCATGAATATCTCGACAGCCCACAGATTTGGTCTCTCGGGGTAACTTTTTAAAAAAGCGGTAAAACCGTAAACAACAACAACAACAAATAACCAAAGAGGTTAGCTATGAATAAGGTTACTAAACGTGGTTGGATTGCTTGTCTTGCATTAGTGCTAGGATTGGGATTTACAACTACTAGCGTAGCACAGGATGTATTCTTTTCTGAGTACATTGAAGGTTCAAGTAATAATAAAGCACTTGAAATTTATAACCCATCTGCAGACACTGTATTTTTATCCGGTTATGCATTTCCTAGCGTTTCAAATGGTCCTACAACACCAGGAGTACACGAATTTTGGAACACTTTTCCAGATACAGCTTTTATTGCACCAGGTGGCGTTTTTGTAATTGTGCACCCAGATGCTGATTCTGTTATGAAGTCTCAAGCTGATATGTTATTTCAATATTTGAGTAACGGAGATGATGGATTTGCTCTTGTAAAAGGTTCTGAAGATGACTATACAGTGATTGATTGGTTGGGTGATTTTCAAGCAGATCCAGGCACAGGATGGCCTGTTGCTGGTGTTGCTGATGGAACAGTAAATAAAACTCTTGTTCGTAAACCTGGTTCTTCAGCTAATTCAGTAGCACTAGCTTCTTTTGGTACAAATGCTGATGATTCTGAGTGGATTGTTTATGATCAAGATACTTTTACTTATTTGGGATCACATGATAATGCAATAAAATACGACGTTACCTTCCAGGTAGATATGAATGATGCTATCAATAAGCAAAACTTCGTTCCCGGAACTCATGCTGTCGTACTAGCTGGTGATTTCAATGATTGGAATCCAAGAAGAGATACATTACGCGATGCAAACAAAGATGGTATTTACGACATCACTATTCCTATTGCTGATGGAACTTATAACTGGAAATTCACCTATTCTTCACGTCAGTTTCAACCACTTGAGTGGGATGCCGATCCTGCACGTAGTTTAACTGTTGCCGGTGAAGATGTTGATACAGGTGTGTTAACTCCAAATGTAACTTTCGACGACTTAGCTGACGCTACGTTTGATAAAGTAGCTGTTCAGTTCCAGGTTAACATGGAAGTACAAATTTTAAAAGGTGCTTTCAATCCTGATGTTGATATCGTTGACGTTCGTGGTAACTTCAATGGTTGGGCTGCTGGAACACCTTTAACAGAAGGTTCAACTCCGAACGTATTTGAAACTGTAGTTTATTTCGATGATTATCGTTTAGGTGGTTCGTTTGTTTACAAATTCACCACAACTATCGCTGGTCAAACAAACTGGGAATCTCCAAACAATGAAAACCCAGATAACAACCGTATTTCTGCAGTTCTAGAAGCTCGTGAGTACACAGCTGAAGAAAGAACAGAAGATGGTTACATTGCATTTGCTATGAACCTCGATGGTGAAGCTCCTTTCTTCTCAGACATTACTAGCGAAGATATCTTCACTTCTGCATCAGAAGTTACTTTCAAAGTAGACTTACGTCCTGCTTTCTACTTCTTAGCTGATAGCGCAGGTTTACCACGTGATGTGCAAACTCAAGATACCACTTCTGCTATTCGCGGCTTGTTTGCTAACGGTCCGCTTTTAGCCGGTACTTGGGAAACTTGGGGTGAAGATCGTCTCGGAACTATGGATGACCTCCGTCTATATGATGATGGTACAAATGGTGACGAAACTGCAAACGACTCTATCTACACCAGAACATTTGCTTTCGCAGCAGGTGCTGACCGCGTTGGTCCTTACAAATTTGGTATCAACGGTTTAGATAACGAAGCTTTTGCCGGTGATAACCACAGAGCTAGAATTGAAAATGGTCAGGTAGTTGAAAACGTATTTGGTGCTATTGTTCAAACAAGTGGCAATGTATTGGATGGTGTTTACGATCCTTATATTCTCATCGGTGAAGACAATGTATTGACAGTAGTACGTCGTGGTGGTCAGGTTGACTTTGGTGAAACATCAATCAGCGAAATCGAAACAGATCTTCCAAAAGATTTTGCATTGAACCAAAATTATCCTAACCCATTCAACCCAAGCACTACTATTGGTTTCCAAATCAGCAAAGCTGCTAATGTTAATTTGACTATATACAACGTACTTGGTCAAAAAGTAGCTACTTTGATTAGCAACCAAATGATGAGCGCAGGTTCATATAATTACAACTTCGATGCTTCTCGATTAGCTTCAGGTATGTATATCTATCACTTACAAGCAGGTTCTTTCTCTGCAACTAAGTCCATGACCCTCATCAAGTAATTTCACTTGTGTCGATCAAAATGGGGAAGTGCGTTGGCACTTCCCCAACTTTTTTGCTCTTCAAAAAAGCCCTTCCAATTAAAATTTTACGTCGTTGTCATCCTCAACCATTTACGATATCGCCAAAGCCGCTAATGTGAGTATTGCCACCGTTTCACGTGTGTTCAATAATTCAAATTCTGTTTCGCCTAAAACGAAAAAGAAAATTATGGATGTGGCCGGTGCTATGGGATATCATCCAAAGGCATATGCACAGGGTTTAGCCCGACGTAATTCTAAAATGCTCATGATTTTAGTACCGGTTATTTCAAATTACTTCTTCATGGAAGTACTAGCCGGCATTCAGGATAAATTACTCGAATACGATTATGATCTTAATATCCATAATTTGAATTCAGGTAATTCTTCTGACCTCAAGGAGCAGATAGATTACGTAGTTAAACGTGGTCTTGCTGATGGATATATTTTGGTTTCCGTACATCAACAAGAAGCCTATTGGGAGCACTTAAAAGCGTACGGAACGCCTATTGTTTTAATTGATGAATATCACCCCGATTTTGACTCTGTCAGTGTGGATTCTGTAGATGGTGCGTATGCTGCAACCAAACACTTGATTGAACAAGGCTATCGAAAAATTGCATTAATAGCTGCTAATCCTGCTTCAAAACCTATGAAAGACCGCAAAAGTGGATACAAAAGAGCTTTAGAAGATGCCGGAATCATAGTTGATGAAAAACTAATTTTTGTGGTGTGCAATTTATACCGCGACGGATTTACAGAAGAAAATGGATATAAATCAATGCAAAAAATATTACATAAC
>CAZIQX010000077.1:0-9997 GCA_964541325.1 uncultured Chitinophagales bacterium
GCAAATTATTCAAAAAGAACTCAATCCGGCGCTTCAATTTTCAGGAGTTGTGGTTACTAAATTTGATGCCCGCAAAAAAAATCACCGGGAAACTTCTGATAAAATTGCCAAACTCTTTCCTGATAAAGTGTTTAGCACAAAAATCAGAACAAATGTAGCCTTGGCTAATGCAACAGCAGCAGGTGTTTCTATTTATGATTTTGCTCCTGAATCGAACGGCGCTGCTGATTATGCTGCCTTGACCGATGAAGTGGTAAAGCGATATGGATTGTGAGAGAAAAGTTGTAAAGTTTAGAGTATTCAGTAGTAAGTATTCAGTATTAAGGGGTCAGGGGATTTTTGATGTATGATTTAGAGTTAAAGGCCAAAAGACAAAAGCTGAAGGCTGAAAGAATTTTGAAATGACTACCATCTTACTTTTGATTTGATGAAGCTAATGAGTGTACAATTAGCAATCAGCAATCAGCAATCAGCAATCAGATTTTTCGAGATTCCAGCTTTTATTCTCTGCATGTGTATCCTTAAAACACAATTCCCGGATTGTTTAAACCGACTGTTTCATCAAAGCCTAATGCCAAATTCATGTTTTGAATCGCCTGACCTGATGCCCCTTTTACCAGATTGTCTATCGCTACTCCGATTACAGTTTGAGCGCCTTTTTGAATAACGCCAATGTCCGTAAAGTTACTTCCAACAACGTGTTTAAGTTCTGGAAGTGCACCATCAATCAAACGAATAAACGGTTTATTGAAATACGTTTCTTCAAAAAATGAAATCAAATTTGGTTTTAATGAGGTAAAACTAATACTTGCCCAAATACCACGAGTAAATGGCCCTGAAACAGGAGTGAACTGCATGCTAATTTCTTGTTTAAATAAGTGTTTAGCACTCTTTTTTATTTCCGTTTCATGCTGATGTTCAAGCACTTTATAAGCTTTCACATTCCCAAACCGTTCGGTGAATTGCACACCGGGTTTGAGTCCGGCACCTGAACCTGTTGAGCCTGTTAAAGCAGTGATATGAAACAAAGCGTTTATTCCATTTTCAAGCAAGGGGAAAAGAGCTAATTGTATAGCTGATGCAAAACAGCCAGGATTAGCAATTTTCTTCGCTTTTTTGAGCTCAGAGGTGAACCATTCTGATAATCCGTAAACAAAGGGTGTTTTCCATCGAAAATCGGTACTTAAATCAATCATCAAACCGGTATAACCAGTTGAGTCTAATGATGAAATAATGGATTCAGCAGCACCATGTGAAACCGCTAAAAAGAGAACATCAGGTTTGGAATTGTCAATTTCAGAGACTGGAAAAATTTCCGAAGAAAATCGTTCTGTTTGCAGTGCAGGGTACAAATCATCTATTCGTTTCCCGGCTGACTCATTTCCAAAAAGGGAAATTTTCGAACAAAATGGATGGAGATGTAACAAGCGAACCAACTCAACGCCTGTATAACCACTTGCCCCAACTATACCAATATGCAATCCTTTCATCCTACAGAAACTCCCAATTCATCAAGAACTAGTTTACCTAATACATCCGGTTCGGTCATTGCATTAGCCGCTTTAATGCCGATCGTATTTTGGATGTAACGAGTTCCTACAATATTGTCAGTAACAGGGCCGGTAATGATGTGTACCGGTAAGTGAAATCTGTTTTTGAATAGTTGATCCAATGCCCAACATCCGGTAAGGTCTTGTGCAGCGGAAACATTCACCGTTATAAACTGATTCAGATTTTTATCGGCTAGCAAAGTATCAACACCGTAACCACCAATTACGCCATCACCAAATTCAACAACGATTACATCAGGTTTAAACTGATTTAAGTGTTTGATAATACCTTTTGCCATAGGTAAAATATTAGCTCCCGTTGTCGAAATCATTCCGGCTTCTGTAAAGGTGGCAATGTATTTTGCGCCATTTTTCTTCATGGATTTGGTATCGCGCAGCAATGAAGCCCCGGTGAGTTTTGCTGCTCCAACCGTTAATCCGGCATCAACTAAGGCTTTAGTAATTACTGACGCCGCATAAGTTTTACCCACATTCATGCAAGTTCCGGAAACAGCCACAATTGGAACAGATTCTTCTAAAAAATCAACCCATTCAATGCCATAATCGCTGATTGTAGCATGTTTGTAAATGTCTTCATGTTCATCTTTAACGAGAACTGCCCCTAAAATTTCCACATTACAGGCCGGACCATAAGCAGGATAATCTGACTGGCTTTGCCCAATAATCCCCCCCATATTCAGGATTTGCAAGGTATCACCTTTAGTGATTTTTCTAGGAACTTTCCCTGAATATCCACGCAAGGCTTGTCGTTCACCCAATGTTCCAATAATTACCTGGCCTGATGTATAGGTATGAAATTCACAATCGGTGTCTTCCAGTTGATTGTACACTTCTTTGTCATCTAAAATCTTACAAGCCACTAAATAACCATCACGCGCAATAATGTTAGGCGTAATCGCTACTTTAGAATCTAGTTTTACATTTATGGTTGAAGAGGTTATTAAATGTGGCATAATCCATTGGACTTCTTCATTGGTTTGAGTAGCAGGTGCACTAAATCCATTAGGCTTGGGATTGGTATTGTTGTGTGGAAATACCAATGATCTTGCTGAAGGCCGCGGCTTCGTTTCCGCTCCAAAGTTGTGATTGTTCTCCATATTGATACGATCCTCTGTTTAGGGTTGAGTTGGTTGATTGAATAGATGTAGGGTAAATATTGCCTCTGTATAAATACAGGTTTACGGTTCCATGAACACGTTGCTGAGTTTGATCTAAAAAAGCTTGTATGGCTTTTACAGCTGGGTCGAAATAAAGCGCTTCATGCCACAAAATCCCAAGCTGATCGGCTAATTGGTCTTTTAATAACCGCTCGTGCTTACTCAAAATTACTTTTTCTAATTCGCGATGTGCTGCATACAAAATGGCTGCTACAGGTGCTTCAAAACCAATTCTGCCTTTAAACCCAAGAATGGTATCACCGGTATGAATGCCTCTGCCGATCCCGTGCTTTTCTCCAAGCTGTTTAATTTCGTGAAGCAAATCAAAAGTAGTTTTGAATGAAGTTTCATTTATCGCTATAGGTAAACCCTGCTCAAATGTGATAGAGACGGTTTCCGGTTGGTCGTTAAGCTCATGTGGTGCAGGCATATGAGGATATGCTTCGAATGGAAGGGTATCGCCACCTTTTACGGTATTTCCACCGCCAACAGTTACTCCCCAAATGCCTTCATTAATGGAATAAACCGATGATTTGGCGAAATTCAATCCAAAATCTTGTGCCAATTGATTAGCCATAAACTCACGTTGAAATCCATGTTCTCTAATCGGAGTTAAAATATTCACTTGAGGAGCAAGTGCTCGAATGGCTGCATCAAAACGGATTTGGTCATTTCCTGCACCGGTTGAACCATGTGCAACGGTATCACAACCTAACTCAAATGCAAGTTCGGCCACTTTTTTAGCCTGAATGAAACGCTCGGCACCAACACAAAGGGGATAGGTTCGATCACGCAGTACATTTCCTTTAATTAAATAGCTAATAACATCTGTATAAAGTTCGTTGGTGGCATCAATGAGATAAAAATCAGATGCGCCAAGTAAGAGTGCACGTTCTTTTAAAGCATTTTTTTGGGATTCATCCAGACCGGTGCAGTCCACATTAACAGCAATTACGTCTGCTTGGTATGTTTTTTTGATGAATGGGATACAAAAACTGGTATCTAATCCACCGCTGTAAGCAAGAGCAACTTTTTTGGGGTTCATGGTTTGATTTTATGGGATTGAATGTAGAGCAAAAAAAAAGGCAGGACTCGTTAAAGAATCCTGCCTTTTCAGGTTGTTTAAAATAAAACCTTAACTCATAAGCATGATTCTTTTAGAGCAGTAACCCAGCGGCGACGGCGAACTAAAACAGAACCAGCAATAAGAGTTGTTGTTTTCATAAGTACAAGTATTTGTGAATTTCAAATAAAAAGCAAGTCAATTTCAAATTAATTTTTGATGAACAAACAATTAAGCCGATATTAAGTTCGTATTTTATGAGGTCTCTAAAACAGATAAGCAATCAGATAGATTATGATTAAATTGTTACTGACAATAGTAGCTGTAGGTTTTTTTACCATTACAACAGCGTTTTCACAGCAAACTTTCACAGGTGATACTTGGAAAGAAGTTAAAGAAAAAGGCGAAGGGAATATCGTTTTAACCTATGTGGAAACACCGGCATTTGTATACAAAGATTCACAAGGAAAATTGCAAGGTATCTGTGTTGATATTGTAAACAGCTTCGTGAATTACGTTCAAAACTCGTATAAAGTAACGTTAAATGTGCGTTATGAAGGCGACGGAAGTAATTTTAAAAACTTCTATGAATCAGTGAAAGGCTCAAAGGGCGGTGTAATTGGATTAGGAAATGTAACGATAAAAGAAGAACGCAGAAAAGAAGTAGCGTTTTCTCCGGCTTACATCAAAAGTATTGCTTTATTGGTTACTCATGCCGGTGCCCCGGAAATTGCTGACCCATCGGAGATGCAAACTAAATGGGCGGAATTTACAGCTTATGTTCCCAAAGGAACCACGCATGAAACCCGAATGTTATCCTTAAAACAACGTTATTTTCCTGATTTAAAAATTGAATATACCTCCTCAAGTTTTGAAGCGTTTGATAAAACATTGGCTACCAAAAATGCGATTTGTTTTCAGGATATTGCTCTGTACTGGGACTACAAACAGCGTAATCAGCCTGTAAAAACCGTTCCCTATGAAAAAGACAGCGGCGAAGAATTGGCTCTGATTTTACCGTTGGGAAGTGATTGGGCTCCACTCTTTGACGAATTTTTTAGCGTGGGTTCAGGGTTTAAATCCAGTTCAATTTATAGAGGTAGTTTGATGCGTCACCTTGGTAAAGAAGTGGTGCAAATGCTTAAAATGGCTCAATAGATTCATAGCCCTGATTTAAAACCTGAATCAGGGCTTTTTTTTGCGCATTATTTTGAAAAGCCGCTTCAATAATGCCTTGATTAACTTGAAGAAATTGCTCTTTACCCCATCCAAAAGCTCTGTTCATTTTAAAATATTCTTTGGATAAATCAATTCCGGTTATCGTTCGGGTATCCGTATTAATCCCCACAGAAACCCCTTGATTTTTAAGTAAATCTATAGGATGTGTTAAGTAGGTCGGGAAAACATTAATTTGAACATTGGTTGAAGGGCAGACTTCCAAATGAATATTTTTTTCCTTCAAAGTGCGGATTAAATCCGAATCTTCAATGGAACGAACACCGTGACCAATCCGATTCGGCTTTAATTCCGCAATCGTTTCCCAAACACTTTTTGCTCCAAGGGCTTCGCCTGCGTGAGCGGTAATGGGAATGTCTTTTTTATACGCTAACTGAAACGCTTCTTTATGATTAGCTAAACTAAAACCTGCTTCATCACCGGCAATATCAAACCCAACAACACCTTTTCCCAAAAAATGATCAACCAAATCAAGTGTTTCCATACTTTGTTTGTAGGAAAAGTGTCGTAGGGTGCACAGAAGAAAGTTTGTTTGGATATCCCAACGCTCGTTCCATTTCGAGGCTTCATCGGTAACAATTTGAACAACTTCGAAAGGTGTAAGTCCTTTGTTAAGATGTAAATGGGGCGCAAAACGAATTTCTGCATAGATAATGTTGTCACGTTTAAATTGCTTTAAAATATCGCGTACAGCATGCCGAAGTTGTTGTTCCGTTTGTAGTAAGCTGATTTGAGGCGCCGTAAAGGTTAAAAAATGAGCTAAATCGCGAAATTTTGCAGGTCCGATAAATTCACGTTTATATTGTTCAGCATCTAACTCAGTTAGATAGGTTGAAACAAAATCATAGCTTAAAGAGCAATCAAGATGTACATGTAACTCTGTTTTAGGCAAGCTCCTGAATAAATCAAGGGAAAGGGTGTCATTCATCATAGGAAATCAGTAATCCTCATAAAAAGCGGCTAAGTTAGCCGTTTTTTTTGTAAATGAATACGATTTCTTTTTTTTGATATCGATTTACCACAAATAAAAAAGAGATAGCAGCTAAGCCACTATCTCTTTTAAGGTTATCAATAAGATGTTTATAGACTTATACGAACGCCAGCATTTACACCAAATACGCCGCTGTATCCAAGTAAATAGCGTGCTTCACCATATAATTTGCCGAAACTCATTCCAAATTCTGCACCGGCACCGAGGTTTAAAATTCCGCTAACACTAGCAGCGGCACCTTCCCCAAAGGCAGCCATATAGGTTGTTCCTACAATTCCGTAAACGTTGTAGTTTTCTTTGTTTAATAAGAAGTAGTGAGCATTTGCGGTAATTTCAATCAATGAATATCCATCAATGAAATAATAGATGATGTCACCACCACCTCGGGTATTTTTGTACAGTTCGTCTGTGTTTTTATAGAAATTCACGCCAATACCTAAATTCTCTGCGAAGGAGAGGCCACCTCCTAATGTCCACTGCGCTTGAACATCGGCAGGTTTAATCATCAGGGTAATAAAAAAGAGAGAAATAAATACGAAGAATTTTTTCATAGTGTTTGTGCTCCAAAGCATTGTGAGTGTTAATTTGTTACATTGAGCCTTTGCATATTGTATGCCAAACTTGAAAAGTGGCTTTTGTAGTGAAATAAAGCTGTTTTTTTCTGAATAAATTAACGTTGTAGTTATTTACCAACATGATTGCTTATCGTGATATCCCAACACCGTCGTTTTTAGTAGATAAGAAACAATGTGAACATAATGCAGAAAGTATGCTTCAAAAAGCAAAAACGTGGGGTGTTCGCCTACGACCACACGTTAAAACTCATAAATCGGTTGAAATTGCTCAATTTCAGTGTGATGAGTCCCGTGCCATAACAGTTTCTACACTCGCAGAAGTATTGCATTTTTTTAAAGCGGGATTTACTAACCGAACCTATGCTGTACCGGTAACGCTCCAAAAGATTAAGCAGGTAGCTGCTCAATTGGATGTTTCTGAAATGCACTTTTTAACGGATAATTTGGAACAGATGCAGGAAATTGGCAGTTGGGCAAATCAACAAGAAATTACACTCAACTTTTTTATCAAACTTGATGTTGGCGCTGCGCGTGCCGGAGTTCAGCCGAAATCCTTAAGATTGCTTGAGCTTGCAACGTTCATTTATGAGCACAAGTTTCTGAATTTTAGTGGCTTACTTACGCATGCAGGTCAGTCCTATCATACGTCAAACGAGTCAGCGAAAAGAACAATCGCTCAATCTGAAGTCATTCAGTTGGTTCAATCGGCTGAATGGCTTGAAAGCCAACAAATACCGGTAAAAGAGCGAAGTATCGGGAGTACACCAACCATGGTTTGGGCTGATTCCCTGGAAGGAGTCACAGAAATTCGACCGGGAAATTACATTTTTTATGATGTTTTTCAGTATAACCGCGGCAATTGTGAACTAACAGATATAGCGTGTTCGGTACTGACATCGGTAATCGGAGTTTATCCGGAACGCAATACGATTTTAGTGGATGCCGGTGCATTGGCTCTATCAAAAGATGTCGGATATTGGGAATCTGAAGTTCGTTATGGTTTAGTGAAACATCGTGTTGATTTGCATATTGTTGGGCTTTCACAAGAACATGGAGTTATTAAAGGTTCTAGTGATGGTATCGGATCAATTAAAGTTGGTGATAAATTGGAAATTTTGCCCAATCATTCCTGTTTAACAGCTGCATGTTTCCCACACTTTCATTTGATTGAAGATGGGAAGTGGATGAAAACACTTTCACCTGCCAAGTTTTGGTAGCTTAAATGAGTAATAAATAAGCCAAAGCATTGATGTTCTAATCAATATAAACAGGTAGATAGGTGTTTTTAAGCTGGGATTATTCATGCAAATGGTTATGGGAATGCTTCATTCTAGTCTGATTGTATTCGTTGAAAATGAAATTGCTTAACCGGTTCTGATGCGATACCTTCTCCATAATCTTGGTTCGTCCCCCAATTCGCGCAGCATGAAAAAGTCAGGTTTTATTCTTGTATGCATCTTGCTTTTAAGTTTTGCTAATCCATTATGGGCTCAATTAGTGAAATACACTGCTTTTTCAACGGATGATTTTACTCGTCCTTTGCCGGGTTCCACTATTTGGGATATGGAACAAGACCATGCCGGTCGACTTTGGTTGAGTATCATTGGTTACGACTTGGTGATGTACGACGGAAAATTGTTTACTGCGTTTGGTGATGAGCAAGGATATCCGCAATTATCAACTGTTTTAGCTGTTGAGCGCGGTTTTTTAAATGATTTGTGGGTCTTCTCGTATGGACAAGTTTTTCGAGTAGAATTGCCGCAAACTTCATTTTTAAAAGTGGATTCGTTAGTAGTGTTATCGGCTTTGCAGGGCGATACCGACAAAATTCCCTTATTTAGTGGTTTCACAATGGCCAATGGGGAAGAAGCCTTTGTAGTTGATACGCTTCGAAAACAAGTTTGGGTTGCTACGGCGCAAGTTGGATTAATACGTTATACCCATACAAATAGAGGGTTTTGGCAAGCTGATACCATCAATCCGGCCCAATTCGACCCATCAAGTTCATCAAACAGTTTGGATATTCGAGCTATTTGGCTTCGAAAAAATCAGGAGCTCATCGTTTCAACCGCATCAGGAGAACTCTACAGTTTACAACCTGATAACGTGTTATCAACCAATGAGCAAATCCTTTATGTGCCATCAAAATTTTACACGCCATTTTCAAAAAAGGGAGAAACGTGGATTAATGCCTTGTATGAAGACCGAAAACAACGACTTTGGGCGAGTTCCACCAATGGAAAAATTTGGTTCTTGGATGACAGTTTAGGCCGATATAATCAGGAAACTTTTCAAAGTCGAGCACAACTTATCGTTGATGTAAACTTCGGAACCCAAGAGATAAAAGAAGATGCTAATGGTGCTATTTGGTTGGGAACAGATAACGGACCCTTACGAATCCAACCGGAAAGTGGAGCAATTTTTAAACCGCAGGGTGTGGATGAGTCCTCAAATTTGAGTCTTTTTATGGATAGAGATCAAACCCTGTGGGCAGGAACTTATCAAGGTTTGTATAAATTCCCTCCCGATTACGATAATTATCAATTATATGATTTGAAAGAATTAAAGCTACCTGCTTCTGAAGTTCTTTCGATTAGTCAATTTCCAGAAGATACCAATCGCGTTTTTTTAGGAACGGCTCATGGTCTTGTTTTAGCCGATTTTAGAGATAAACAATCCGAATGGCTTTTACTAAATGAAAGCGACGGACTTAGTTCAAATTCAGTGTTTGACTCCTACAAAGACCCGAATGGTACGCTTTGGTTAGCTACATTGCGTGGTGTAACTGCGATTACTGAAAAAAGAAATGAACAACTTTGGGAAAATCAAACTACGCTAAGACAAAAAACGAAATTGGGTTGGCTTAAATCTATAAAAGCCCGAAGTACTTTTCTGTCGGTTAAATCCATTCAAGTAGGAAATGAAACCCTTATTTTATTTCCCGGGTACAATGGACTAGGCATGGTTTATCAAAATCGGTTTTACACCTTTGGGAATCCTGCCAATAAAACAGGGATGGCTTTTAACGATATTATTAGCCTAGGTGAGTATTGGTTGATGGGTGCAGAAAATGGTGGATTGTTTCGCAGTACGCTTCCAATAACAGAGGAAATCCTAAATGAGTTAACGCAAAACGCCCCAAAAAATGTGCATGGATTTTTTGAAATCAAAGAACCCATTTTTAAGGAACTCAATGTTGATTCAACGCTAAAAGGTGTAGCTATCAATGATATGTTGCTTGCGAACGACAGTTTATTCTTGGCAAAAAGTGATTTAGGATTACTATTGTTTAATCCTCGAGACTTGTTAGACACGCAAAAGCCATTACGAGCACAGCTTATTATCAACAAAGAACAGGGCTCGCAGGTAAACTCCATTACAGCTATTGAGTTAGATCAAAACAA
>CAZIQX010000077.1:10007-13466 GCA_964541325.1 uncultured Chitinophagales bacterium
AAAACAAAGAAAATGTAATACTGTTCAGTAATCGAGGAATTGGGCGATTCCATTTACCTACACTGCAGGTTACCGATTGGCTTAATCGCTCAACCGGTTTGCATGACGAATTTACCTGGAGAAAGTCGGGTGCAATGGTTTTAGGGTCAAAAATATTATCTGGAACGGGAAAGGGTTTAGTAGTAAGCCGATTTACGGGAATAATTGAAGAAGAAAAACCTCAACTAGATTGGTATGATGTTTCATTTAACGAATCCTTGAATGGTCAAAATCGTTTAGAGATTCAACTCCGAAATCTGGATTACACAACCGATAAGCCCCTATCGTTTTACTACAGAATTTGGCCTTATTCCAAACAATGGAGCCGTTCTAATCAATATGATATAACCTACACCAATTTACCAGCCTATTTTTTTAATAAAACGTACGATATTCAAGTAGCCGGAATTGGACGATTTAACGAACCTCTTCCCATTAAATCAATGTCAATTTCTGTGAGTCCTGCATGGTATTTTACATGGTGGTTTTTGCTTGGCTTTCTGGGCGCATTTTCCTTTATAAGTGTGAATATTTATCGAAAAAAAATGGAAAAAATGCTTCGAGAAGAAAATGAAGTGGCAGAGCGAAAGCAATTTGAAACCGTTCAACGGATTGGTTCAGGTATCGCTCACGATCTTAAAAATTCCATTTTTTCGTTGAGTTTATTGGCTTCTAATCTTGAAAAACGATTTGATAATCCGACTTTCCGAAAAGACGCAATAGAAACTCTTGAAAGTTCTCTTGCGCACATGAAAGACCTCGTTATGCGCTTGCAACAACGCCAAGGGGAATGGCAACTAGATAAACAAAGAGGTGATTTAGTGCTAGCTATTCAGGATACATTAAAAAGAATGCAAGTCGATCAATACCAACTCGTTGAGTGGAATATTTCACACCCACAAGAATGTAAGTGTCCTTTTGATATGCTTGCTATTCAACGTGTTATAGAAAATCTAGTTTTTAATGCACTCGAAGCCATTCAATTTAAAGGGATAATTACCCTGGAATTGCAAATTGCAGAGCAACAAGTTCGAATTGTTGTAAAAGATAATGGTATTGGCATGGATGCTGCATTTATGAAAAATAAATTGTTTAAACCCTTCATTTCTACAAAGCAAAAAGGTATTGGTTTGGGACTATATACGTGTAGGGAATTGATTCGGGCGCATGGAGGAAGCATTTCTGTGGATTCTGATTTGGGTAAAGGAACTCAGTTTACTATCGTTTTACCCTGTTGATGTGTTGGTAAAAGTAAACAGTGTTTCTGTGTGATTTAACAGACACTTTTTCTACATTACATGGGTTTTAGTTTTAAAAACGTGGTTTTTATCAAAACTGGGTATTGGCACACATTTCGCACTCTATACCTCATGGGGTCTATAAAACATAAATTCTAGGTCAGCGGTATGGCAGCAATTCTTATTGTTGATGATGATAAAGGTATTCGGAAACAACTTTTTTGGCATTTAACAGACGATTTCGAAGTAAAAGAAGCTGATACACTCGAGCAGGCCAAAAAACTGCTGTCCCAACATGAGTTTGATATTGCTTTATTGGATATGCACATGCCCTTGCCTGAATCTGAAATTCCGGCAGGTTTGCAATTGTTGGACTACATCAGAAAGAATAATCCTTCTGTTCTGACTATTGTTATGACAGGCGACCGCGACCATGCAATTTCGCTTAAAGTTATTGAGGCGGGTGCGTGGGACGTATTCAATAAACCAATTGATTTAAGTGAGTTAACAATCGTTTTGCGAAGAGCTCTACGGGTTCGCGATTTAATGAACCAAAATGTGGCATTAAAACTTTCGCCCTATCAAGACCCTGATATTCAAATAATTGGTGAAAGTCCGGCCATAAAACAGGTTATTGAACTAATTAATCAAGTTTCAGTAACGGATGCCACTATATTGATTCAAGGAGAAAGTGGAACCGGAAAAGAATTGATTGCTCAAGCTATTCATCAAAAAAGCAAACGAAAAAACAAAGCGTTTGTAGCGGTGAATTGCGCTGCATTAAGTGATAGTTTAGTTGAAGATGAATTATTTGGTCATGAAACCGGCGCTTATACCGGCGCAAAAGGGGCACGAAAAGGAAAGTTTGAGTTAGCAGATAATGGGACGCTATTTTTAGATGAGGTAGCTGAACTTTCGCCTACTGCACAAGCAAAACTACTTCGCGTTTTGCAAGAAGGAACCCTCGAACGATTAGGCGGTGAAAAAACCGTAAAAGTTAATGTCCGTGTTATTGCAGCTACACATCAGGATTTAAAAGAACGTGTAAAAAAAGGTGAATTTCGCGAAGATTTATACTATCGTTTGCATGTAATTCCTATTCAAGCTCCGGCACTTCGCGATCGAACATTCGACATTCCCTTACTAGCCAATCATTTTTTGTCGTTATATAGACAACAACTTGGGCGAGGACCAATTGCCTGCACCCCTGAGGCAATGGAACAACTTAAAGCCTATTCATGGCCCGGCAATGTGCGTGAATTAAAAAATACGATTGAACGTCTCATGATTTTGATAAGCGAAAAATGGATTGATATGGAGCACCTGCCAACGGATTTGCGTCAAGTTGATGCAAAAAAAGTTTCCATCTTTGAATCATCAGAGTGGAATATAGAACGTGATGAATGGTCTGAACTATCGTATGAAGATCAGGTAAATGCTTTTCGTAAGCGTCTGATTCAAAATAGTTTGAGTCAAAGTAAATCCAAATCAGAAGCGGCACAACGCTTAGGGATTAATCGCAGCTATTTATATGAACTGATGGATAAACTGGGCATAGTTGCAGAGTAATACTGTGCAAAAGTGTGGAACCCTTCAAAAAAAAGTATGTAACAGACTGAAAAACAAAAAAATCCGTTTCAAGGTTGATGCAAGATTTACTATCATACATCAACTCGGTAAAAGGAACTTACCAATAACCTAATCCTAAATACTATGAAATACGCACGTTTGTCTTTATTTGTGGTTGTGGCTCTTATCGTTGCAGCCTGCGGTGGAGGAACCGAAAAAACTCAAAAACAATTAGACAGAACTCCTGAGTGGTACAATATGCCACCATCAGACAATTCTGAATTTTTGTATGCGACAGCATCAGGAAAATCGACTAGAAGAGAAATGGCTCGTCAAAAAGCAATTACTAATGCATCAGCTGAAATGGCACGTAAACTAGGTGTTAAAGTTGAAGCACTTCAAAAAATGTTCAATGAAGAGATTACTTCTGGTACCCAAACCAATTACGATGAAGCATTTACAAATGCAACTAAAACCATTGCAAGCGAGCAATTAAAAGGTTTAGCTACTGATAAAGTTGAATTTTCTTCTTCTGATAATGGTACACAAATTGAGTGCTATGTTTTAGTAAATTTACATGCTGGTCATCATCGTTCACCTTAGGAACATGCCC
>CAZIQX010000078.1:0-2582 GCA_964541325.1 uncultured Chitinophagales bacterium
TTACTTTCTATGCGCCTAGCTAAAATCACGCTTTATAACTACTATCATCCACTTTGGATGTAACTTTGTATTTTTTCCGGACACCAGTGATTTTTTATTTATGGTTCAAAGCCTGCAGATCAAGAATAATTCCTTTTCTGCAATCTTTGCTGACACAATTGAATTATCTTGCGTTTTTTAAATAAGCTATAAATCATAAATCAGGAAGGTATGAGTCTTGTACATTCAAAACTATTCAATGAGCTTGCACAAATGATAAATCAGGGGAAGAAACAGGTTTCGATGCAAGTTAACAGTACACTTATATAAGTGTACTAGCAAGTTGGAAATCGGATAAACACTGAAATTCTGCATAGTAAAAGAGCAGGCTATGCAAAAGAAGTTGTGAAAGGTGTTTCTGAGTTCTTGACTACTCATTATGGTAGTAGTTTTGGTGAAAAAAACCTTAGAAGAATGATTCAATTTGCTACTTAGTTTCCTGATTTTGATATTGTCGCACCACTGGCACGACAATTAAGTTGGTCTCACTTTATTATCCTAATCACACTTAAAAACAAAGAACAAAAACAATTCTACGCACTTAAAGCCGCTGAAGAACAATGGAGTAAACGAGAACTTCGATATCAAATTGAACGAAAAGCTTTTGAGCGAGGTGAACTAGCAAAGACTCAATTAATAGACTCAAATCCTGAAATCCATACCTCATTTAAAGACCCCTACTTTTTAGACTTTCTTGGCCTTAAAGATGGATACTTAGAAAATGATATCGAGAGCGCTGTTCTTAAAGAGTTAGAACATTTTATTCTTGAACTAGGAAAAGGCTTTGCGTTTGTTGAGCGCCAAAAACGCATGATAATTGATGGAGAAGATTTTTACCTAGATCTGCTTTTTTATCATCGAAAGTTAAAACGATTGGTAGCCATCGAACTCAAACTCGGTAAGTTTAAAGCTGCGTATAAAGGTCAGATGGAGTTGTATTTAAACTGGTTAAATAAGTACGAAAGACAAGAAGATGAAAAAGCACCAATTGGATTAATTCTGTGTGCAGAAAAATCTTCTGAACAAATCGAACTCTTAGAAATGGGTAAGCATGGAATAGTGGTTGCGGAATATTGGACTGACCTACCCCCAAAAAATGAATTGGAAAAGAAATTACATCAAGCGTTAATTGAGGCTAAATCCCGTATCGAACAAAAGAAATTGCTCGAATAATTAGCTAAATTGACCTCTTCAAATTAATCCGTTTAAGCAAATCATCATGAAAACTCCTCGTCTTTCACTACTCCTCTTGCTCGTACTAGTTCTCGGGCTTCATCAGCTTTCTTACTCCCAAATCAGTTCTTCTCAACTTGATTCACTCATGGATCATGCCTTAAAAACATTCAATGTAGCGGGCGCAGCAGTTGCTATAGTGAAAGACGGACAAATCATTCACGAGAAAGGTTATGGTGTTCGAAATGTGGATACCAAAGAACCTGTTACTGAGCACACAAATTTCGAAATTGCCTCGAATAGTAAAGCATTTACCGCTGCCGCCTTAGCCATTTTGGTAGATGAAGGCAAACTCAAGTGGACCGACAAAGTGGTTCAGCATATTCCCGAATTCAACATGTATGATGCCTATACTACGGCCAACTTCACGATTGTTGATTTATTATCACACCGAAGCGGAATGGGATTGGGTGCCGGCGACCTCATGTGGTGGCCTAATGGTTCCGATTTCACGATTGATGATATGCTTTCGGCGTTTCAACATTTCGAGCCTAGTTACGATTTCCGCACCCAATATGCCTATAACAACATCTTGTATTTTATTGCAGGCGAAGTGATTCACCGAGTAAGTGGCAAATCCTGGGAAGATTTTGTTGCAGAGCGCATTCTTACGCCACTTGGTATGTCCAATTCGTATACCTCTTTAAATGCTATCAAAGACCGAACTAACCTTTCCGCCGCACACAAAGTTGTGGATGGAAAACAAGTTGCTTTCGAAAATTATGAGGATATGGTAAACGGCGCTGCGGCTCAAATGAAAGCCAATGTACATGATTTAACAAAATGGATGATGCTTCACTTGAACAAAGGCAAATACGGTGATAGCTTGAACTATCAACTGTTTAGCGAAAAGAATCTGCAGGAAATGTGGCGGATTCACACCGTTATCAATGGGGCACAAAATGACAAATATGGCACACATTTTTACGGCTATGGTCTCGGTTGGGGCATTCGCGATGTAAAAGGATATAAACGGGTTTCTCACACCGGTGGTCTCCCGGGTATGCTTACCTTAACGATGATGATTCCGGATATCAATCTTGGATTTGTGATTCTTACCAACACCCACGATGGGGGCGCGTATCTGTTCAACGCAATCAGCAGTGCAATTGTAGATAGTTATGTGGATGTGGAGGCTTCCGATTGGATTGATTTCTATCACAAACGCATGCAAAAGTCGGAGCAGGAAGCCGATTCAGTGGTTACGGCTGTTTGGAAGACCGTGAAAAAAGCCAAAAATAATCACTTGAAACCGGAAGATATTTTAGGGATGTACGAAGACGCATGGTTTGGCAAAGCTGAAGTGTTTA
>CAZIQX010000078.1:2592-3677 GCA_964541325.1 uncultured Chitinophagales bacterium
AAGTGTTTATGAATAACAAAAAAATGTGGATGAAAATGCACCGCGCGCCCAATTTAAACGGAGAAGTATTTTTCTACAACGCCAACACGTTTGTCGTAAAATGGGAATATCAACATATGAACGGCGATGTATTTGCACTATTTACCCTAGACGAAAATGGTAAAGCGCAAGGATTTACCCTTAAAGGTATCTCACCTAATATCGATTTTAGCTACGATTTTCAGGATCTTAGTTTCACACGAATTGATTGATATCCTAATAATTACTTCGAATCAACTATTTTTCGATCAACTAGCTAAACGTTTATGTTATCTGATTTATTAAAGTCGCTTTCATCTCTCGATCTTCCTTATTTCAATATTATCCAAACAATTGTAATTGGTGTATTCTACATCATTACCAAAAAAATCAGCTTTAAACTCGTTGATAAATTTCTGAATAATCAGTCCTTACTCAATTCAAGAGGTAATGTAGTCAAACGTGTTCTGAAAATCGTTTATGTAAGCATTTCATTGGTACTCATTTCCATTATTTGGGGTGTAAATCAATCAGAACTTGCTGTTTTTATAGGTTCTGCGCTTACAGTTATTGGCGTTGCTCTATTTGCACAGTGGTCGCTTCTTTCAAATATCACATCAAGTATAATCTTGTTTTTTAATCATCCTATTCGAATCGGTGATTCCATCGTTTTGTTAGAAGCAAAAGATTACACCATAGAAGGAACCGTAACCTACACCGGCATTTTTTTTATAACTCTAAGAACTTCTGATGGTTCTGACATTTTGATTCCCAATAATCAATTTATCCAAAAGAGCATCATCAAGAAAAAGGATACGTCAACAATTCCTGTGAAAGATTAAGTCAATAAAAAAAATACGCTTACTCATATCAAAGTCAGACGAATAAATCCTTGTTTGAGATGATCTACCTTCCTGTCCGGGCGAATTCTTCAATTTCTCCGATTGACATCCTGTCTGTTAAACTTGTACTGTACAGCAGCTTTTTCACCATTCCATATTCATCCAATAAAAATTCAGCCGGAATTGTGCTCAGTGATTCTTTACCTGACATGTAATGAACGGGCA
>CAZIQX010000078.1:3687-10173 GCA_964541325.1 uncultured Chitinophagales bacterium
TTGCATTGGGAAAAAAGGTAGTTGCGTGACTTTTTAGTGATTTCCCTAAGGATGTTTCTATTCCATAAGCGGAATAAAAGTTTTTTTCCGGATCGGCAATAATCGGAATTGGTGATACACTTTTGTGAAAATGATTACCTAACAATAAACGTTGCTCCGACTCAAAAAAGAAAATCATTTCGAGTCCGAGTGCTTGAAATTCCCGATGTTTGGATTGCAATCGGTGAACACGAGTGTTACAAAACGGACAACCGGCATGACGAAAAAAAGCTACTAAAACACGTTTTCCCCAGTAATCACGTAAGCGAATTCGGCGGTCGAAAATATCAATAGCATCAATTGGAGGCGCAAGTTGATTTACTTGCAAAATAATACGATCGGTCATATACAAATTACATTTCTGAACTAAACAGGATAAAAGAGTGTACTACCCTTTTGCCTACATAGTAACGAATTCTTTTGCTGAAAAATCCCAATTATGTATAAATAAATCTAATGACAGACCTCTTCTTTGCTTATAACCTGACTATGCATTTGTTCGGTTTGTGATTTTGGCATCATGCCTTTTTTGCCCATTTTTTCCATTTTTTCCATATCAGGACTTAAAAATGGAATTCCCAATGAGAGTCCGCGAAGGATGAATAATAAAGCTAAAACAGTAGTAACATAAGGAACAGCTTTGTTCAAACGAGCACGATATTTAAAATTTAGTGATTGTTTACTGATGCTGATTAGAAATAAAAGTGGTACGGTTCCCCAACCAAAAACAAACATAAATAAAGCCGATTGCCATGCGCCTCCGGCAGTTATGGATGCTGCTAAAGCCATGTAAACCAATCCACAAGGTAACAAACCATTTAACAAACCCAATACAAATTGTGCATAGGTTCCGCGTTTTTTCATCCAGGTACTCATGGTTTGGATAACTTTATCATTAAATGCATTGGAAGAGGTTGATTTAAACAACTTGGGAAGCCAGGTCATCACCAAAATTAATATACCCGTTCCAATACTCACCCACTGCTGAAACCCTTTAGGAAACACAACAGCCCCCATAAGTCCAATACCAAATCCCATTGCAGCATACGTTAACGCTTTTCCAAAAAAATAAATACCATTGCTGATAAAACGATTCAGCCATGTATCATTTTCAAAAGGAAGGGCTAACATGATTGGTCCGCACATACCGACACAATGTAAACTACCTGCGAGACCAAAAATGAGAGCGGTTGTTAAGATGGTAATCATGGTTTTCTAGAAGGTTAAGAGTTGTAAAGGTTTTAGGTATTAGCAAAAGGAGTAAGAAGTTTGGAAATATTTAGGGCTTTTTGGGACTCAGTATTCTGGAAAAGTGCATCAAAAAAGTGTGATTTTTCATTTTAGGTTGCCATTCTTGTGAATTTGTAAATAATTTTTTTTCAACCATCAACCATCAGAATTTATCTTCCAAAGTTTATTCCTTTACCATTTTCATGCGGTTCATCACCTTAACGGAATCGGAAGTCCAAATAAGTTCAATTTGCCATAAACCTTTTGGGAACGTTGAAACATCAACCGCCAAAAAATCACCTTTAACCAAATCAAACTGAAATTCTTTGTCCGAGGCTGCATCATCAGGTTTTACAAAGGCAACTGTACCCGCAGCTTTTTCAGTGAATGGGAGTGAAAATACAACGGAGTCTTTGGTTGTATTGAAGGCATAATTTACTGAGTATGCAGGATTAAGCCCTCGTGAAAGTCGTTCCTGAACCTGATCATAACTTAACGAACGTTCATAATAATCACTGTATAGCACCTCTACTTTTTGATTTACCATGATGTAAACCAAGACCATCGTGAAAATCATAAAAATGAAAATGGCACCTATGATTCCGTATGACCAGTTTTTTCCTGTATATGCTTTCATGAATAGGGTTACTTACTTTTATTCAAAAATTTTGCTAATTATAATTTGCCTGAGATGTCTTCTTTAAGTTACCCAGGTAGCTGTTTTGTTTTTGTTTTGAAATCTACATCATGGTTTTAGCATTTGCAGTTTCAATCCAAATTTGAAAGCTAAAGGCTGTCTAGAAAATTGTGCAGAAGAAGTTCGGCGTTATTCGTGAATGAATTAGAACATTCAACGCTTATAATCATGTGGTTATATAATAAATGTCCTATTTCTATTTGCCGGCTTTTACCGGCTTAATGAACACTTTTTTCTTCTGAGACAGCCTTTAGCTTTTGGTTATTGCGGTCCGGTAAAACGCGTTTCGATTTCTTCAATCATCTTTCCATCTACAAATAAACCTAAACGAATATCAGCTTTTCCATTGCTAATTTCGGTATTTGGAAGGATAATCATAAATCTTCCGGTTGCAATATCCTGAGGTTGAACCACCGGAAATTCGCCCACATTCGTAAACTGAGCCGAAGCTGGTGATAATACTTTTAATTCGATGAATTTACTATCAAAGGTTTTATTCACCAATTTGTAACTGAACAAGTTAGAGGTGTGATTGTCGTCCACACGGGCAAACAGTACTCCCGGAACTCGTGTTACAATTGATTCGATATCTGCGCGAGTGGTGAGCAAATACACAAACAAGGTTGCTAAAATGGTAAGCACCACAGAATAAGCTTTCACACGTGTTGTGAAGATCTGATTGATACCTTTTTTAATGGCATTGTACGATGCATACTTAATCAGCTGTTTAGGTTTGCCGATTTTTTCCATCACCGTATCACAGGCATCAATACACGCCGTACAGTGCACACATTCTAACTGAATTCCATTTCTGATATCAATTCCCATCGGACATACACGTACACATTCGCCACAATCAATACAATCACCAAACGGTTTTGCATCTGGAACGGAACCACCTTGAGCTAATTCGAGAATACTTACCTCTGAAGTTGAGGCCACTTTTGCAGCTGCTGCTTTTTCAGCATAAACACGTTCTTTCTGGTTGGCACGATTTTCACCTCGTACAAAATCATAGGATACACAAACGGTATCTTCGTTTACCATAACAGATTGAAACCGGCCGTAAGGACAGGCAAAATGACACACTTGCTCGCGAAAACGGGCAAACACGCTGTAAAAAACAAATGAAAACAGGGTAATTGCCAATAAACCGACCCAATGTTCACTCGGTGGGTCTGTGATGATATCAAAAAGTTGTTCAACGCCAATGATATACGACAAAAATAAGTTTGCAATCACAAATGAAAGTGAAAAGAAAATCACGTGTTTTCCCACTTTTTTTATGATTTTTTCTCGATTCCATTCTTGTTTATCTAATCGAATTTGGGCTGAACGGTCTCCTTCAATCCAATATTCAATTTTGCGAAAAACCATCTCCATAAAAATCGTTTGAGGACAAGCCCATCCGCACCAAATGCGTCCAAAAATGGCGGTAAAAATCACCACAGTGAGTAAAAGGGTGAGTCCGCCGATAGCCAATAAGTGGAAATCAGAAGGCCAAAAAGCTGTTCCAAATAGTACAAACTTGCGCTCAAGAATATTTAACTGTAAAAGCGGCTGACCGTTGATTTTGATGAACGGCGCTGAAAAGAAAAAGGCAAGCAGAAAAAAGGCTACGATTTCTCGGGCACTGGTGAATTTACCTTCAGGTTTTTTAGGATAAACCCAATTTCGACCACCTTCTTCAGCAATCGAGTTTGGTTTATTACGAAAATCCTGTTGGTCATCTTCGTATTCCCCCACCATGAAGGAATCGGGTTTAAAATTGAACATAGCTAAGTCTCGTTAAGCGTGAGTAAAAACGAATGAGGTGTCGTGCTGAGGTTCAGGTCGTTTTTTAAAGAGATGATGCAAACCGAAGTCTGCATCATCTTTATGAGTATTATTCACACTCGAATTCTCGAGTTGGGTCGTGTGGTTTAGCATTGGCTGGTTTAGAGCCTTGCAAGGAGTGAATGTAACTTGCAACTAACTGCAATTCGTTGGTATCCAATGTTTTACCACCACCGTAAGCAGGCATCCCTTTGGTAGGGAAACCAACTTTTATACTTTGCATCACAGATGGTAAATCACAGCCATTAATCCAAAATTTGTCCGTTAAATCAGGACCAACAAGACCTTCGCCGTTAGCACCATGACATACGTTACAAATCTGATTGTACAATACTTTACCATTTTCGATAGAAGTAGCATCGGTTAAGTAAGCCAATTCAGCCCAATCACCGGGTTTACCGGCATCAACAGGTTGAACTTTTACTGCACTTGCCATTTCCATTTGATATTCGCCTTCTGAACTTGGTCCCCAACCTAAGACGTGGTAAAACATCAAGTAAAGCACGGCAAAAACAATTGTGAACCAGAAGCCAAACACCCACCATGCCGGCATGTGGTTGTCGAGTTCACGAATTCCATCATAATTATGATCGAGCAGAACGTCTCTTTCGTCGTCGAAGATGTCTGCTTGTTGTTTATTTGGTTTTTCTGACATATTAACTACCTCAAAATTTCTTTTTCGATGTGATTACACTTGCCGTTTTGCGGTTTCTGCACCCATAGAATCATCTTCTAAAGGCAAATTCGACATATGCTCCACATAATCTTTGCGGGCGTAAATCACCCGAATTAACATCAGCACGAAGAAACTCACGAAGAGAATCAGACTGATAACGGGAAAAATGTCAATGTCAGAAATCGAATTAAGCACTTGTTTATACATCGGTTACTCCAAAGAAGCGGTTTGTGTTGATTGTGCTTTGATATCGGTTCCGAGACGCTGTAAGTAAGCAATCATTGCAATGATTTCTTTATCAGCATCGGCATCAAAACCGGCATTTTTTAATCCTGATGCAATTAATTCAGCTTGCATACGAGCATCTTGTTCTGCCATTCCCGGTTCAAAATCGTAAGGAACATTCAGAATTTTGAGAGCTGAAATTTTCGCATCCAAATCGCTATACACAATATTGGCATCGTACATCCATGGGTAACGAGGCATGATGGACTGTGGAGAAGTAGATTCGGGCTCATTCATGTGTAAATAGTGCCAAGAATCAGGATATTTTCCTCCAACGCGGTGCAAATCAGGACCGGTTCTGCGGGAACCCCACAAGAAGGGATAATCGTACACGAACTCGCCTGCTTTTGAATATTCGCCATAACGTTCGGTTTCACTGCGGAAAGGACGAATCATTTGTGAGTGACAGTTATTACAGCCTTCACGAATGTAGATGTCGCGTCCGATAAGTTCGAGTGGTGTATATGGTTTAACAGAAGCAATTTTAGGAATATTTGATTCCACCATCGCTGTGGGGATAAACTCTACAACTCCACCCACTAAAATGGCCAAAACAGTTAAAACGGTAAATAAAGCAGGTTTTGCTTCTAACCATTGATGCCATTTTCTTCCCATTGCAGGCATTGGCTCGTTGGCTTTAATCAATGCTGGTGCTTCATCTTTTTCATCAGCTAATAAGGAACCTGATTTTGCGGTCATGTATAAGTTAAACACAGCAAATAAGGCACCGGTGATATACAAGGTTCCGCCTAAAACGCGCAACATGTACATCGGGATGATTTGTGTAACGGTTTCAACAAAGTTTGGATACTGTAAGAAACCTTCAGCTGTGAATTCTTTCCACATCAGTGATTGAGTAATTCCACCCACATACAACGGAATCACATAGAATAATAATCCTAAGGTTGCGAACCAGAAGTGTGTATTAGCCAATGACTTGGAATACAATTTGGTTTGGAAAATCCGAGGGATGATGTAATACAACATCGCGAAAGTTAAACCACCATTCCATGCTAAAGCACCCATGTGAACGTGAGCAATAATATAGTCGGTGTAGTGAGCTATAGCATTTACGTTTTTAAGTGAAAGCATCGGGCCTTCAAACGTACTCATACCGTAAGCTGTAACCCCAACTACTAGAAATTTTAAAACAGGATTCTCACGAACACGGTCATAAGCACCACGAAGAGTTAACAAACCGTTAATCATACCACCCCATGATGGTGCGATCAACATAATGGAGAATACGGTTCCCAACGATTGTGCCCAATCAGGAAGGGACGTATATAATAAGTGGTGAGGACCTGCCCAGATATAGATGAAAATCAAGGCCCAGAAGTGAACAATAGAAAGTTTATACGAATAAACCGGACGATTCGCAGCTTTGGGAATAAAGTAATACATGATTCCCAAAAATGGCGTGGTTAAGAAAAATGCCACGGCATTGTGCCCGTACCACCATTGTACCAAAGCATCCTGAACTCCAGAGAAGAAACTGTAGGATTTCATCATGGAGAATGGAATTTCAAGGTTATTTACAATGTGCAGAACAGCAACCGTTACAAATGTAGCAATGTAGAACCAAATAGCAACGTAAATGTGTTTTTCACGACGTGTGAAAATAGTTGCCATCATGTTCAAGCCAAATACTACCCACACTAATGTAATGGCAACATCGATTGGCCACTCTAATTCCGCATATTCTTTACTTGATGTGAATCCT
>CAZIQX010000078.1:10183-13450 GCA_964541325.1 uncultured Chitinophagales bacterium
GTGAATCCCATTGGAAGCGTGATTGCAGCCGCAACAATAATGGCCTGCCATCCCCAAAAGTTGATAGCACTTAATTTCTTGCTCCACATATTGGTTTTTAACAATCGTGGAAGCGAGTAATAAACCCCCATAAATATCGCATTACCTGCAAAAGCAAAAATGACGGCGTTGGTGTGCAACGGACGCAATCGTCCGTAACTCAACTCCGGTATTCCTGCTAGTGTCTCGGGCCACACGAGTTTTAAGGCTACGATGAGTCCGACAATGAAGCCGACTATCCCCCAGACAACGGTTGCTACGGCAAAATTCCGTACCACTTTGTTGTCATATTCGAATTGTTCTAAGGCCATAGATGTTACTCCCGGTCTTTATCTTTTTGGTTAGTGTTTTGTGTTTGTTTTGTTGTTGATGTGTTATCAGAAAAAAGCATTCGCATGCTTGGCGTGTAGGTATCATCATATTGACCGTTCTTTACGGCCCACGAAAAAGCAATCAAAAAAATGAGTGCCATCGTTATGCTAAATCCAATTAATACAAGAATTATCTCCATGAATTTCCACCTGAATTCGGTTTCGTTTTAGGAACTGGAATGGGAATCAATTTGGGTTCCGGTTTTAACAAAGCTTCCACCTGTTTGATGAACTCCTCGAGGAGTGTTGTTGTCTTTCCCATGTTATAAACCTCTTCGTTTGGAGTACACAAAAACGGCACTTGTTGTAAAAATGAGTACCGAAAGTGAACTTATGGGCATCAAAACGGCACTTACTAAGGGCGACAATAAGCCTGAAACAGCAAAGCTTAATCCTACTACATTGTATAAAAAGGACAAGGTGTACGAAGCATAAATCACTTTTTGGGCATCTTTAGAGAGATGTAAAAAAGCATCCAACTTGTGAATTTTTCGAGCTTGTAAAATGCCATCACAACCCGGTGAAAACGAATGAACATCATCGCTAACCGCTAAGCCAACATCAGCTGCACGTAAGGCACCGGCATCATTTAAACCATCGCCAACCATGACAATCGTTTTATCTTGATTTCTGAATTTTAAGTCTGTAATAAATTGCAACTTATCGTCAGGTTTACATTCAAACTGGGCTTGACTCATTCCATCAAAAACTTGTTTGATAGCTCCCGTTTTGGGTTGAACATCACCGGATAATCCGATTAAGGTATGTCCAAACTTTTTTAATCGATGAATCATATCCTGAACACCCGAACGAACCGACTGTTCAAATACAAAACTGCCAAATAGATAGGAATCTATTCCCACATAGGTTTTACTTGCATAACCACCCACATAATCTTGTGCTTCAATATGATTTTGATTCAGCCATTTTTCGCTGCCAATTACAATTTTGTGGCCCGCTACCTCGGCAACTAATCCTAAACCTTTAACTTCATTGAATGAATCCGCTTGTAATCCTTTGTATGTTTTTAAATGATGTGCAATGGCCTGACTTAACGGGTGCGTAGATGCTGATGCAGCTGCATAAATCCATTTTTTGTATACATCATCAAGTTCACGCCCACGATATTCCATAGGCATGTCACCACTTTCAGTAAGTGTTCCGGTTTTATCAAAAACCAGGACAGAAGCTTTTGCTAGTCGTTCAACGATGCGCTCTGAACGAACGTAAAAATCATTTTTGGAAAACACGTTTAACACATTTCCCAACGTAAACGGCATAGAAAGTGCTAATGCACACGGACAAGCAATGATGAGAACGGAGGTTAACACTTGTGCTGCTTTATGCCAATCTGTTTGTCCCCAAATAAAAAAGGCAATAAGCGCAACGGAAACAACAACCCATGTAAAATAAGGACTAACGCGGTCAGCGAGGCTAACATGATTGGTCAACTTATCTTGTTTGAACACATCATGATTCCAAAGCTGAGTTAAATAACTTTGATCTACACTTTTTTGAATCAAAAAGAGCGCCTCACGCCCTTTTAACCTCCCGCCGGCAAAAACCTCGTCCCCTTTTTCAATGGAAACCGGTGCCGACTCACCTGTAACAAAGTGGTAATCAATAGATGCCGTATCGGAAATAAGTTGAGCATCTGCCGGAATTAATTCTTCATTTCGTACACGAATCACATCTGATTTTTTCAGGCGCGATAATGGAATTGATTGAAATCCAACCTCAGTTTGAACACTGACCGACATCGGAAAATACGAGCGATAATCTCGAAAAAATGATATGGCGTGATACGTCTTTTGCTGAAATAAACGACCAATCAGCATAAAGAAAATCAAGCCTGTAAAGGTATCGAAGTAACCCGGACCTGTTTTCGAAAGTAGCTCATACGCACTTTGAACAAACATGGCAATGATTCCCAACACAATGGGAACATCCATGGTTATACGTTTACCTTTTATGCTCATCCAAGCGGATTTCCAATAATCCTCTGCACTAAACACTAAGACAGGAATGCTTAAAAGTGCATTGATCCAAGTAAAAAGAAAACGCAATCCGGGCGAATACACATCCAATCCAAAATATTCTGGAAGACTGTAGATCATCACATTCCCGAATGCAAATCCTGCTAAACCTAATTTTAAGTAGGTTCTTCTTAAGGGGTTAAAAGACTGTTCTTTTTGATCCAAATCCGAAAGTTGAATCATAGGCTCGTAACCTATCCATGCTAATAATTCAACAACGGCACGCAATGAAATGGTTTTAGGGTGAAACCATACTCGCACCTCTTTTCGGAGGAAATCAACCTCGGAGCGCAACACACCGGTTTGGAGCGATGGGAGCTTTTCAAGTAACCAAACACAGGAAGCACAATGAATATCAGGTATGTAGAAACTTACCAAAGCCTGTTTTTCGTCGCTGTATTTAATAAGTGCTTTCTGAGCTTCGGGTTCATCCAACCATAAAAAACGGTCAGGATCATTTTGATAGGTTCTTGCACCGGGACGCTCTTCCATGTTGTAAAAAGAGTCAAGACCGGTTTCATTTAATAATTTATAGACGGAGACACATCCGTTACAGCAAAAAGTCTTGCCATCGTGAATCACAGATGCATCGCCGGAGTCGGCGCCACAGTGATAGCAGGTCGTTTCGATTTTTACGGGAGTTTCCATTAGCAAATAAGATAAAGGACTCCGAATAAAAATGCGAGAGAATACTCCGAAATCTTTTTAATATAGATTAATTTTTTCTAAGGGGTGAAAAGCGAGAAGCAAGAAGGAGTTTGAAAATTGATTGCTGATTGCTGATTGCTGATTGCTGATTGCTGATTGCTGATTGCTGATTG
>CAZIQX010000079.1:0-5409 GCA_964541325.1 uncultured Chitinophagales bacterium
ATTTTTGATCTGCGTACTTCTTTTTAATGAAAACGGTTTCAATTCAGCTAATAAAAACTGAATTTTACTGACCAACAGTCAGTTCCTTGATTTCGTTCACGATTTATTAGCTCTAAGCCTTTAGTTTCGTACTTTTCCATAAGCGCTGTCAACCAACTAGTTAAATCCCGTGAATAAAGCATTTTTTTTGGATCGTGACGGAACTCTTAACGAAGACTACGATTTTGTGCACAAACCGGAAGAATGGACCTGGTGCAAAGGCGCTGTTGATGCAATACGCTGGATGAACCAACATCACTTCAAAGTTATAGTTGTAACGAATCAGTCAGGCATTGCACGTGGTCGCTTTGGACTTGAACAAGTTTTGAAGTTACATGATTGGGTTGATGCGCAACTAAAAAAGGAAGGGGCCTATATTGATGAGTGGTGTATTGCCTGGTGGCATCCAAAATTTCATGGCGAATTAGACCCAAGCTTGCTCGATTACCGCAAACCTGGAACGCGGTTTTTCACCGAAATGATTCAAAAATATAATTTAGACCCATCTAAATGTTTTATGGCAGGCGACAAACCCTCCGACTTAAAACCGGCTTTAGAATTGGGCATGCAAGCTTTTTACATTCACTCACGCTTTCACGAAACCAACGATAAACAATGGCTTAGTGAACATGGATTTCATGAACCTTTCCAATCAATCGGAGATGTAATTGACATGCTTAAAAAAACAACATTCGATTAGGAGAACATCAGAAAAACCGACAAAATCAGCTAATAATACATTTCAAAAAAAAGGTCGATCTTTAGCGAGACCGGCCGAAAACAGTTCAGAAAACAACTTTTATCTTTTCTTTTTTGCATACTCAAATACAATATTAACAAAGGCATTTACGCCAACATCCAGTTTTGAATCATCTACATAAAAGTTTGGGGTATGGTGCGCAGGCGCTTCAGCTTCTGGTACATTACTTGGACGACCGCCTAAGAAAAAATACACCCCTGGAATATCCTGATGAAAAAATGAGAAGTCTTCCGCGCCCGTTACCCATTCTTTTTCATACACCTGCTCTTTGCCGGCAGCTTTTTGTAAAGCCGGTAAAATTCGTTCCGTTAGAGAATGATCGTTAAACGTTACAGGTGCCATCGTAACAATCTTCACCGTAGCTTTTGCCCCGTTTGCTTCTGCGGTTTTTGTGATGATATGAGTTAAATCAGCGTGAACTTGTTTATGCATAGCAGGGTCGAGCGTGCGAATCGTGCCACCCATACTTACTTTTTCAGGAATGATATTATTGCGAACACCACCATCAATTCGGCCAATTGTAACCACTACAGGAGCCTTCGTCAAATCTGATTTCCTGGAAACAACCGTTTGAATCGCATTAATAATTTGTGCAGATGTTACCACCGGATCAATACTCATCCATGGATATGCTCCATGTGCTTGTTTGCCTTCAACCTCTATTTCAATCCAATCACTTGAAGCCATAGCAGCCCCTTTTTTGTACGCAATGGAACCACTTTCGAGAACAGAGTTGATGTGTAGCCCAAAAACGGCTTCTACATCCGGATTTTTCAAGACTCCTTCTTTTACCATGAGTGATGCACCGCCTTCTTCACCGGGTGGTGGACCTTCCTCAGCAGGTTGAAAAATAAATTTTACCGTTCCGGGTACTTCTTTTTGGATGGAAGCAAGTACTTCTGCAACGCCCATTAAAATGGCAACATGTGTGTCGTGCCCACAGGCATGCATAACCGGCACTTCATTCCCCATGTACTCCCCTTTTACTTTAGATCGAAAAGCTAAGTCATTGCGCTCTTCCACCGGCAAAGCATCCATATCAGCGCGAAACGCTATAACAGGACCGGGTTTACCACCTTTTAATACAGCTACCACACCCGTTTTGGCCACACCTGTTTGCACCTGATAACCCAATTTCTTTAGATGGGCTTCAACATATGCAGCTGTATTCACCTCCCGATTTGATAGTTCAGGATATTGATGAATGTGCCGACGCCACTCCACAACTTTTGGGAAAACCTCAGCAATTTTTTTCTCTAGGTTTTTGGGTTGAGCAAACCCTACTATTGATGTTGAAAACACCAATAGCATCAATAAAATAGACTTCATAAACTGACCTTAATTAGATAAACACAAAACTGAACTTAGGTTCATTTCCTGTTTATTCCAATTCCTCAGTTGTAAAAAATGTGCTAGAGCTCCTCTAATTGAAACTGTTTTTGCACCAAAAAATCTTTAAACGCCCTAGCTGCCGGACTAAGCTGCTTACCTGCTACCCAAAGCAAACTCCACTGCGTTTTCAAATCAAGATCTTTTAATTCTAAAACCGTTAGAGCTTTTGTCTTAATTTCTTGACGTATAGCATATTTTGACACCAATGAAATCCCAAAACCAGCCATAACAGCCTGTTTCACAGCTTCTGTAGTTGCCAATTCCATCACTATTTCAGGGGTGATACTATTTTGTTCAAACACATCTTCTAAAACGAGTCGCGTTCCCGAACCAATTTCACGCATTATGAATGGAGCTCCATTCAAATCCTTAAATGATTTTGCTTTTTTGTAGGGTGAATTTGGGGGTGCAATAAGCACAAGTGGATTATCAAGAAATCCTAAATTTTCTGTTTTAAACGATTGGTCAGGAACAGAGTACACGCCAAAATCCGTGATGTTCTCCATTAAATGATTTTTCACCAAAAGACGATTAGTAACCTCGAGCTTAATCTTAATTTGAGGATACTTTAATCGGAATTGACCTAAAATATACGGCATAAAATACTTACCGGTAGAAACTACACTTACTGATAGCGATCCGGTTTTCATGCCTTTTAACGAATCCATTTCTGTTTCAAGGCGCTCAAGAGAACCTGATAAATCGTTGTAGCACTCAATTAACTTTTCACCGGCTTCTGTTAAATGCATTTGCTTGCCAATAAACTCAAATAAAGGCAACCCAATTTGGTCTTGAAGTTGTTTTAACTGTATAGAAACAGCAGGTTGAGTCATGTAAAGTACTTCAGATGCTTTGGTTATGCTCTTTTTATGAGCCACAATGCTAAAAATGTGCAATTGATGAAGGGTGTAATTCATAATCTTTTATTTATATCAATGATAAAACAAATAAACTTTTGTTAATAATACGAACTGCCTATCATTCATCCAAGAAAGAGAAACACTTAGCTCCATATTCTAATCCAATTTAATATCCATTAAAAACGGATTAGAAAACTAAGACGAGTACATAAAGAAGGTTGCCCTGAATAATAAACTCTTCTTTATCCAAAAGACCTTTTGATTAAAAATACTAAATAGAAATATCCCACCATGGAAATTGTAGTTATACCAGGCGACGGAATCGGTCCTGAAATTATGGCAGCCACTTTAAAAGTGGTGAAAACGGCCGTTCCCAGTCTCCGAACGCATGAGGTTATTGCAGGAAAAGCTTTGTATGAAAAAGGTGTTGCTGCAGGAATTGAATCATCATCAATTGATTTAATTCGGGAAAAGAAAATCATTTTAAAAGCACCAATCACCACCCCTCAAGGCAAAGGTCTGAAGAGCATGAATGTAACTTTGCGAAAAGGGTTAGGATTATTTGCCAATGTGCGTCCTTGTGTAGCTTACGCTCCTTTTGTAAAGACTAAGCATCCTGACATGAATGTGGTTATCATCCGCGAAAATGAGGAAGATACCTATGGAGGCATCGAACACCGACAAACGTACGAGGTGTATCAGTGCCTAAAGTTGATAACACTACCGGGTACTGAACGAATTGTTCGGTATGCATTTGAATACGCTCGAACAAACAACCGCAAAAAAGTAACCTGCTTTACTAAAGACAACATTATGAAAATGACTGACGGTCTTTTTCATCACATGTTTAAAAAAGTTGCAGAAGAATATCCTGATATTGAAGCAGAAACCATGATTGTTGACATCGGTGCGGCTCGTCTTGCCGATACACCTGAGCGTTTTGACGTGGTAGTAATGCCGAATTTATACGGTGATATTTTATCGGATATTGCTGCACAAATCGCGGGTTCAGTAGGCTTAGCACCATCTTCAAACATTGGTGAAGGTTATGCCATGTTTGAAGCCATTCACGGGTCTGCACCGGATATTGCGGGCAAGGGAATTGCCAATCCGTCTGGTTTATTACTTGCCGCTGTAATGATGCTAAACCATCTCGGATTAAACGAGGAAGCCGAAACCATACACAACGCATGGTTAAAAACCATTGAAGATGGTATTCACACAGCCGATATTTACCATCCTGACTGGAGCCAAGTTCGAGTTCCAACCGCTGATTTTGCCGAAGCCGTTATTCATCGCCTTGGCATGGAACCTAAACAGTTTGAACCTGTGCGCTACTCGAAAGATGCCAAACCCATAGAAGTAAAATTAAAATACTCAACGGGCGACTTACACCCTGCGCGCCAAAACGATCGCACATTAACCGGCGTTGATGTTTTTGTTTATAGTGATGAGCGTGACCCCGACGCAATGGCAAATCGTTTAAAAGCACTGTGCGACAATGGCTTGGAATTGGTTATGATAACCAACCGCGGTACCAAAGTTTGGCCAAACGGTTTACCGGAAACCTTTTGCACCGATCACTGGCGCTGCCGTTTTAAAGCTCGTGAAGGTCACATTGAGGCATCATCGATTATTCATTTGCTCGATTGCTTAACCAAAGCTCAGGTTGATGTCATCAAAACAGAAAACTTATACACCTATCAGGATGGCTTAGGCTACACGGTGGGTCAGGGAGAGTAAGTAAATGGGAGCCTTAAGCTTTTTGCGTAGTAAACCTAAAGTATCATTAGCCAATAAGTCGATTGTTATTGCAACTATGCATGAAAAAGATCGGGTTATTCGTCCGGTTTTTGAACACTTTCCGGTAAAATGGCTTACAGCTCCTGCACTAAATACCGATCAATTCGGTACGTTTTCAGGTGAGATTCCAAGAAAAGGCAACGCTTTTGAAGCTGCTACTGTAAAAGCCAAAGAAGCGGTACAACTCAGTGGTGCAGAAATCGCAATAGCTAGTGAAGGCAGCTTCGGTCCACATCCCAATCTACCTTGGTTACCTTCTGACTCAGAATTATTGATTTGGTACGATGCTCAAACAGAAACCGTAATTCGTGAACATACCATAAGCATGGAAACGAATTATGCCCAAAAGGTGATCAAAACCAAAGAGGAATTGTTCGATTTTGCTAAAAAAGCCAAGTTTCCTTCACACGGACTCATCCTCAAACCTTTTGAAAAACAAGAAAATGCAGCGTTTGCGCGTCAGCTGAACAGCAAATACCAGCCGATTTACAAGGGCATTACGGAGTACGACGAACTCGAATTATGCTTTGAGTTGTGTTGGGACCGCTCCAGCAT
>CAZIQX010000079.1:5419-11485 GCA_964541325.1 uncultured Chitinophagales bacterium
TATGCGAGCTGACATGAATCCAACGCGCATGAAACTAATCGGTGAATTAGCTCAAAAACTTGCAAACCGAATAGCCACGGCTTGTCCAAAATGTGATTCACCCGGTTTTGGACTCATTCACACCGAAATGGGATTACCATGTTCAAGTTGTGAAATGCCCACAGAACTCACCTTAAACGAAGTTTGGGGTTGTGTTTGCTGCAATCACACTGAAAAACGTGGTCGTAAAGACGGACTAAAACAAGCCTCACCGGCAGATTGCCCTTTTTGCAATCCATAGAACTTCAAAGCATATCCAAAAAGAACCTTAAATACGAACCTCATATACAAAATGCCGATTCAGGAATGGGTCGGCATTTTTTTTGATATGATTTTGGGCGTTCCCCCGATGCTATTCGGTTAAATTGGATTTCTGATTTACGATAACCCTTCTTATTACACCATCATCTCATGCGCATCGGGGTCAGGCTTTTCGGGGGTTCTCCCGAAAAAATTTCGGGATACCGTACTTTTTCTGGAAAGGTTTAAATCGTTAATGAACTGTGTATTCTGTAAAAATTCCATGGCAGTTACACCGAATACCTTATATCAACCACCTAAAACCTTTTCAGAAAAAGTACCAAGCCCCTACAATCCTTAACGCAAACCTTGAAAATCCGCGTGTGTAATACTTATGCAAGAATTACAAGAACTGCGTACATCAAATAGGAGTATTCACCTAACAGGCGAACTGTTTGAGGATTAAACACCTGTATTTTCCTTCTTGTAACTAAGCGAACCAGCAGAAAATGCAGTCCGGGTAGCACAAAAAACAGCATCGAAACTTCCTCACCGGTAAGAATCAAACCATAAACTAAAATGATAAATAGCGGACTAATCTTAGAGCCTATGTAATAAAACAAGCGCTTCGATTGAACAAAAGACTCCAGATTTTCTTTTGCATCAATAGCTGCATCTACTTTGGCGTAAATCATCATAATTTGCAGTGTATTTAACAGAAAAACGGTTATTTGTAACCATAACCATAAACGATTCCATGCCTGATATTCGGCCAAAATGGGCAACCAAATTCCAGCCACAAATCCTAAACTCACCCCAATATCCTTCACTTGATGCCATCTAAACCAATATAAAATGGCAAAATAGACCAGCATACCCAAACCAATCATAACTCCGGCTACTTGTACTCGAAAAGGTAAGGTACTGCTAGCTACAAGCGCTATTAAAAACGAGGCTCCACTCACCCAACGTAACAGTGATTTATGATGAGCATGAAATTGTCGTCGGCTACTTAAACGACTTTCTTCAACTCGCCAAATATCAAACAGATGGTCGAAGGTATAAATACCGATTACAGCAAAAAAGAGGGTGATTGCGTGGTTTAGCGATGGCAGAGAACCGTGTACCGCGTAGGAAGCAAAAATCAGAGAGGCAAGAGCCGCTAAGGCTACATCAGCACTGACCAATGAGATATATCGATGAATTGATTTCAATGTAGAGATATTCTGCTTGGAGTTACGTTAGCTTTGATATTCTGATATGGATTTATCATCCTATAATTGCTTAAACAGAAGTCATCAAATCTTTTGAGATGTTAAGATTGTTATTTGGGATTTCCAGCTGAGAAAGTAATTCATTTTATGGAATGATAAAACTCAAAACAGTCGTGTTTTCTGCAAAACGATCGAGTTTGCAAGTCTAACAATCATGCAGAAAAATCTTTACTTATACGTTATATCAAACGGTGTTTTAAGGCTAATTTCGCGGCTGCTGCTCGAGAGTGAACATGTAATTTCTCGTAGATATTTTTTACGTGAGTTTTTATGGTAAGCGGACTCACGAAGAGCATTTCCCCTATTTCTTTGTTTGATTTTCCGTCGGTAACCAAGCGAAGTATTTCAATTTCACGTTCTGTTAAGTCAAATTCTTGTTGTACCGGTTCCGGCTGAGTAGGCTTTTGTACAATGCGCAATAATTTGCGGGCTATGGAAGGGGAAATGGGTGAACCTCCTCGATGGATTTCATAAATAGCTTCCACAATGCGATCAAAATCGGTGTCTTTGAGCAAATAACCTGATGCCCCCGACATGATGGAATCGAATACGCGGTCGTCATCTTCATATACCGTAAACATGATGATATCCACTTTAGGCCAAAGGGATTTAATACGATCTGTAGTTTCTATACCGTTGATTCCGGGAAGTTCGATATCCATCAAAACCACGTCTATCGGCGGGTTTTTTTCCGCAAACTGAATCATTGCTTCTCCGTTATCAAACGCAGCAATGAGTTCAATTTCTTGCTCGAAGCTCAAATGTTCAATGATGCGTCTGCGCAGTGCGTGGTTATCTTCAACTATGCCTAATCGTATGGTTTGCATAATGATAGAGTAATAGAGTTTGACGGTTTTTACAATACTCCTTTTGGAGGATTTTTGAAAAGTACAACTTCAGTAATCCCACAAGAACTAAATCCTTAACTCCACTCTCGTTCCTTTCTCATTCCCCTCTATTTCGCAATCAGCGCCGATTTCTGCGGCTCTCAATGCCATATTCTTGAGTCCGTAACCTTCATAACCTTCTACTCGCCTTAAGAATTTCCCGTTATCCTGAACCGTTATGACAAGCTTCTCAAACCGTTTGGAAAAACGCACCTCAATTGAATTAGCACCGGAATACTTAAGGCTGTTCTGAACAGCTTCCTGAATAATGCGGAAAATATTCAAAGACTTGCCGGGCGCAAAAACTATGGTATTTTGCGGCAATCCATCTTCGACTTCAACAGAAATGGTAAGTGTATCCGTAATTCGCGTTCTGAAATAGGTTTCCAAACGAGAAACAAATTCGGTAAGGGTCACTTCTGAGCGGTGTAAGGTCCAAATAGTTTCCCGCAATTGTTGCATGGTATTTCGCAAATCATCCTTCACATTACTGTGTAATTCTTCAGAACGCTCCATATTACCATACTGGGCATATTTCCGCATCAAATCAACCCCCGATAAAATATTCGCCAACTGATTACCCACATGATCGTGCAAATCGCGAGAAATCCGTTCTCGTTCCTGTTGCACTTTCTGTTCCGTTTCTAATCGACGTAATTCTTCTTTTAGTTTTTGGGTTGAAATTGCTCTAATTGTCCATACAAAGCCAATCATTAAGGTTGAAAATCCGATTAAGCGAAACCACCAGGTCATCCAAAATGGCGGCACAATTTCAACAAAAAAACGATCCGGAGTCACATTCCAAACGCCATCAGAATTGGCAGCTAACACTTCGAAGGTGTATTCACCGGGTGCCAAATTGGAAAATGATGTACTTGTACGATTACCGGCATCAATCCACGTTGTATCCGAACCCAAAAGACGATAGCGATAGCGTTGTTTTACAGGGTCTGTGAGATCTAAACCCGAGAATGTAAAACTCAAAAAATGATCATTAAACGAGAGTTTACGTCCGTTTTTAAAAAAATTTGTATTGAATAACTCTCGGTTATAAGCCTTTACACTTGTAATTTTTACCTGACTCCATGCTTTTCTTTCTATGATTTCATTGGGTTTGAAATAATTCACTCCACCAACACCTCCAACATACAGCACCCCACTTTTACCGGCATGTAATGCACCGGTGTTAAACTCATTGTTGTTTAATCCATCTGAATCCGTAAAAATCTGAAATTTGCCCGTAGAAAGTTCATATCGATTTAAACCGTTATTACTTGGTATCCAAAGGTTTCCAAGTGTATCGGCTAGAATTCCGTAGGTGAAATTATTGGAGAGACCCTGTTGAGTTTGCAAAAACGTGGTTTGTTTTTGATTCACATCCCATCGAAAAACCCCTCCGCCATACGTAGCTACCCAAAAAACATCAGGTTCATGGTTGTGTTGATAAAAACCACGGATATCCTTGTGGGGATAGTGAAGACCATCGGTAGAATCAGGAATCCAAACGGTGAAATCACCCTTTTCATCGGCTAATCGAATAATCCCGGACTTAAACGTGCCTCCCCAAACGGATCCGTCGATTGCTTGAAATACTACTCGTGCAGATTTATCAGGAAGTCGAAAACGAATGTTTTCCGTTGTTTTTGTAAATGTTGCCAGACGAACATCCTTAACTTGATTGGCTTCTAAAAAAGTCTCTTCTGATTCAAAAACTTCAATTCCTTCATGGTGATGCGCAATCCAAAGCCGCCCAAAGGAATCGGTTAAGGTCATCGTAACGTTGTCAGACATCAAACCTTGTTCTACTGAAACATGTTGAGTAGCGCGTTCTATAGTTGGTTTCACTATTTCATCTTTTCCGATAAAAAATAATCCTTTTGAATTTGAACTAACCCAAATACCATTCTCTGACTCCCGCAATTGCCAAACAGAACCCGTTTTGAGTTGCTCAAAAAAGTCCATGTTTCCTGTTTGTGGGTCCCAGCGTCGAACTCCCGGCGCACTTGATAACCAAAGGTTTCCAAATGAGTCTTCCAGTATTCCAAGATTAAAATCAGTGTACTCTTTTTGAAAAGTTGCTGCCGAAGGCACCGTTTTAAGTTTACTTTCAGGCAAAATCTGAACCAAACCTGAACCCCATGTTGCTGCCCAAATACTTCCGTATGTATCCACATCAAGCGCATTTACATACTGTACATCGGTTTTATCCGACCCATTCAAATCAAATTGTTGAACTCGGTTTTGCGCCACATCAACCTGAAAAAACTGGGTCGAATTGGTAAGCAAATACAGCTTATCTTGAACAAACATAACTCGTTGAACATGGCTTAAGTCATTGAAAGAGAGCAATTTTATATTCACTGCCTGTTGGTTCTCCTCAAGTTTCAACAATCCTTGTGCACGCGAAAAAACATACCATATATCATTCCACTCAAACAAGTGCATCAGTTTATCCACATCCGATAGACCCAAATTCCATTCTTTTTGATGCAAAAATTGTTTTTCAGAGTTATCAAATTCAAGCTGAATTACGTTTTCTTCTGTTTTTAACATCCACGTGGAATCACTTGCCTTTAACAATCCGAACGATTCAGCATCTTCTAAATCAAAATTAAACGTGATGCGTTGTTCTTTTTTCGAATGCACATTCAAGATAACCCAAAACACATTAATGAAAACCAATAATAACTCCGAAACCGACCATTTCTGCGAAATTCGAACCATTGCGTACTGATTTTCGGATAACTTTCCGGCGTCAGGACGAATACCCGCAAACCGATTTTCATTTCTGATAAATAAAGCTAAGCCTTGGTCACGAGTGGTAATGAGTAAGGTATCTTTACCCCAAGCCGAAACAGAATGCACAAAATTTGAGGGCAAATCGGGGTAATCCTGCATTTTGAAGGTAGTAAACCCATTCGCATCAAACCGTGAAATACCATCCATGGTACTCAACCAAATAAAACCGTATTCATCCACAAAACTACCAATTACGGTATTGTGAGCAAGACCATCTTTTGTGGTAAACTGCTTTTTCAAAGACAAGTCTTTTGCAAATCCTTTAACAGGAACCCAGCAAATAAACAGAAAAAAAAACAAAAACTTCATAGAATCAAGATAGAAAAAGACCACAAGTTTTAAGAAATAGTAACTATTTTAAACCTATTAATTACTTATCAGATACCTAATTATGACCGAAGTAAACGAATTTGAACAAACTCCATCCCATCCATTTGAGCTTTCTACCACTCGTGAGTTGATACGTCATCTGTGTTTTGAGATGAAATTTCTTGGAATATACTACATCATAACCGGGGCCTTTGCTAGTTTAACCATTATAGGGGCCATTATTGGAATTCCCATCCTCATATCCGGATTACGTTTGGTTGATAGTGCTAAAAAATTTCTGTCCTTTCGCGACACATTATCAAGTGAAGATTTACTGAAAGCTCTGCAATTTCAACGAACCTATTTCCGCATTAATTATTGGCTAGTAGTAATAGGAATCATCTTTTTTGTGCTCTATATCGTTGTATTTGCCCTGTTTTTTAATCATCTGATTAACGAGTTCACGCAAGACACCCCTTTATTTTCTTGATGTTATCTGGGCAGTGAGTCATACCTTT
>CAZIQX010000079.1:11495-13327 GCA_964541325.1 uncultured Chitinophagales bacterium
TGAATGGTTCATGGTCAAAACTTCAAAATTCCTGTGATTTAAAAAGAAATATTGGGCAAGTCCCTCACTCGCTACGCTCGTTCGGGTCGGGCTATCCGTTCGCAGGAGCTCACTGCTATCCCTCTTGCTCGGGCGTTCTTTGCCTTAAACTCATTTAGAAATAAAACGAAATAAAACGTAATGTTTTACAAGCTTGCAAACGGCTTCAAGCTTAAATCATCAATTAAACCACGTTCAGCTTTTAGTGAGCCGGTAACTGCAATCATCGCTGCATTATCGGTGCAATAGGCCATTTTGGGGGCAATGAATTCGAAGCGTTCTTTTTTGGCCAATGCCTCCATTTTTGTGCGAAGCATATAATTGGCTGAAACACCGCCGGCTAAAACCACCGTTTTGAGTTTAAATTCACGAACAGCTTTCTTTACTTTTTTAATGAGCGGTTCCGTAATAGCGTGACTCACACTCGCACATAAATCACGCAGATTTTCTTGAATGTAAGTTTCGCGTTTGTCTTCATTTACTGCTTGTAAATGATATAAGACGGACGTTTTTAATCCCGAATAACTAAATTCGTAGCCTTCTAAAAGCGATTGAGGAAATGAAAAGGCTTGCGGATTTCCTTCTTTAGCTAAACGATCCATAACGGGACCAGCGGGGTAGGGCAAACCCAACATTTTCCCGATTTTATCAAAGGCTTCACCGGCGGCATCATCTCTAGTTTGACCCAATAATTCATGCTCAAAATAGTCTTTTACTAATACGAGTTGGGTGTGTCCGCCAGAAACGGTTAAAGATAAAAAGGGGAATTCCGGTTTGGGCTCATCAATAAAATTGGCATAAATGTGTGCGTCCATGTGGTTAACACCCACAATTGGCTTGTTTAATCGAAGTGCTAAGCCTTTGGCAAAACTAAGACCGACAAGTAACGCACCCATCAAACCCGGACCATTTGTAACCGCAATTGTATCAATTTCTTCAAGTGAGACTCCGGCTTCTTGTACCGCCTGACTCACCGTACCCCAAATTTTTTGCTGATGTGCACGTGAAGCCAACTCGGGAACAACACCTCCAAATTGCTCGTGAATGGCTTGAGTTGCAATCACATTTGAACGCATATCGCCATTAGCATAAATAGCGGCGGAGGTTTCATCGCAGGAAGATTCAATACCGAGGGTTATCATGGAGTTCAATTTGATATAAACATAACAAACACTATTCTAAAAATACCACATAACTATCTTCATTGAAGAATTTTAGTTGAGCTTGGTATTTTTAATCTTCAACTCGAAACTCAAATGGCATTGTGTAAAGCACATTAACAACTTTGCCGTAATGAATAGCCGGTTCAAACAAGGTCCCCTGTAATGCATCTACCGCAACTTGTCCAAGTTCAGGATGTGGAGAAGAAACTACTTTCACAGGACCGATTCTACCATCTTTGTAAACAACAAACTCAACTACAACTTTACCTTCTACATAGTTTTTTCGCAAACTCGGAGGGTAATAAACTTTTTTGTAAACCGATTCAATCCCATCTTTAAATCGAGGCATTCTTTCAGCATAGTTCAATATCTCATCATTCGCAAAAACAACCTCTGGAGGTTCGGATGAATAACTAACTATATCTGCAGTTGAAACACCTTGATTGGTTGTTGAACATGACACCAGCAAAAATAAACAACATGAAATTCTATATGTATTAAAAAGATTCATACATGATACATTGATTAAGGTTAAGTAAAGCTACACGTTTAACATTCAAAAATAAAGGCAAAATAGCCGCTAAATCCAACCATCCATCATTAGCTCTACAGAAACTTCTATTTCGAGCA
>CAZIQX010000080.1:0-3496 GCA_964541325.1 uncultured Chitinophagales bacterium
GCCGCTTCTTTTGGCTAAATCTAATTCAATAAAGAAATGTTTTTTAACGGTTTCAAGATTAGGATGTGTACTTTTCGTGCTAAACGCCATAGTATAAGGTTTGGAGATAATGCGTTGTGGTAAGTAGCCTATCTCATTTTCTAAGTTCATGGATTTAACAGTAAAACGACCAATAGTTTTATCCGTGATGTAGAGGTCAATCTCTCCCCGCTGCAACTTTTGGTAGTTATCCTCATCAGATTTACCAATAACGACGTTTAGATCTGCATTCCAGAATTATTCGCTATAGGAAACGCCGTCAATTACACCTACACGTAAGCCTTTTGCTTTAATATCGCTGAGCGACAATGCTTTATAGGCATCTACCTTTCCTTTGGTTGTAAAAAATTCATATTCAGAAGCCCACATGAAGTTTTGTGGTTTTTGCTCATTTTCGAATCCTTGCGGATACCATAAATAACCAAGCCGGTCAGATTTATAAGAAATTGATAAAATTGCATCCAATTTTCCGGATTTAATTTGGTCGTAGGCTCGGTTTCCATCTGTACCAAAAACTAATTCATAGGGAATTCCCATTTTTTTAAACAGGGTGTCTATAAGGGCTACATTAATTCCTTTTGCCTTACCACTTTCCAGATATTCAAAAGGAATTAACGTTTCAGCTCCAATTTTTAGCGGCTTTTTTTGTGCATGAGATAGCGATGATACACCGAACAAAAACAGAATAAGTAAAGTTAAAAAAGGCTTCATAGCACTAAACAATTAGGTTTACTTCAGGTTCTAAGGTAATTGAAAATTGCTCAAAAACAGAATCAATAATTCGTTGAGCGAGGTTTAAAAGTTCTTTTCCACTAGCATTCCCATAATTTACAAGTACTAGTGCTTGTTTGGGATACACGCCAACATCCCCCTCTCTAAAGCCTTTCCAACCAGCTTTTTCAATCAACCAACCGGCAGGAATTTTGACAGCGTTTTCAGAGTAAGGATAATGAGGAACTTCTTGGAATTGGGATTGAATTTTTTGCAATTGGCCAAACCCAACAATCGGATTTTTAAAAAATGATCCGGCATTTCCAATTTCATCAGGATTGGGAAGCTTTGACGAACGAATTGCAACAACGGCATCAAAAACGTTATGAATGCTTACAGGCGTTATTTGATGTAAAACTAACCATTCTTCAACAGGTTTGTACGACGTGTTAAGTACATGATTATCCTTTTTTGTAAGTCGGATATCTATATGAGTGATAAAAAATTGATGTTTTAATGCTCTTTTGAAAATGCTATCACGATAACCGAACTCACACTCTTGATTGGAAAATTGTTGAATACGTTTTTGAAAAAGATGATAACCATGAACAGCATGTAGTACATCTTTTAACTCAACTCCATAAGCACCAATATTTTGAACAGGAGCAGCTCCACAAGTTCCAGGTATGAGTGCCAGATTTTCAATACCCCCATAATTATGTTCAACCGCCCATTTTACACAATCATGCCAATTTTCTCCGGCTCCAAATCGTACAAGAACGGAAGATTCATCTTCTTGAATAATTGCTTTGCCTGCTATTTGGACATGCAAGATAGTCCCTGCAAAATCGTTTCCAAAAAGCACATTACTTCCACCTCCTAAAATCATCCAAGGTTCATTTACGGATGCACTTGAATCAAAAAAATGAATAATATCTTCTAATGATTTGATGGTAAGCAGTTGTTTTGCATGAACATCAAGATGAAGTGTGGTATAATTTTTTAAAGAAACTGCGTTTATAGAATTCATTACGTATTATTTACCGTAAAAATACGAGATTTCTCACTTTTGATTAGAACTGATTCTATGATTATCCATTTCCAAAACGTTGCCTTGCTTAAACTTTTCAGCTACCTCATTCTTTTTTTGGTTACTCCCTCCCTATCAGCTCAGTCTCCAAATCTGGATTCCTTAGTTCAGGAACATTTTAAAGCAAGAGGTGGATTAGATCGATTGTTAGCTATTCAATCTGTAATCATGAAAGGTAAAGCTTCTGTTGGTTCGGTCTATGGTGATTATGCCGTTTATATAAAACGCCCCAATTTAATTCGCATTGATCTAGAAGCACCAAATACGGTTTTACAACAAGCCTATGATGGGTCACGCGCTTGGATTTATGCTCCTAATAATGGAATAACTTCGGTTCAGGATATGAATCTATCCGATAAAAACAGATTGATTAAGGAAGCTGATATTGACGGACCTTTTATGAATTACAAAGAAAAAGGCATCTTATTAGAATATGAAGGATTGGACTTGGTGGAGGGTAAACAAACTCATCATATTAAATTAATTCTACCTGAAGGTGGCTCAAAACATATTTATTTAGATACGAAGACCTTGTTAAGTGTCAAAGAAGCCTCGTATCGAACAGTTAAAGGCAACTCACCTGTTTCAACGAATGTGGTAAAAATGGAGAGTATTTTTGAGGGCTATACGAATCACAATGGTATTTTTATGCCCAAAGTAATTACTACTTACATGGACTCCAACTTACTAAGTATTCTAAAAATCGATTCTGTTGAATTTGATTCGATTCAAGATGAGACGTTATTTACCCCTGTAGGTTTACCACAAAACTAAAGCCCATCCATACTGAACATAAAACCTTCGCCACGGACAGTTTGAATGTAATCGTGTTTGGTATAATCTTTAAGTTTCTTTCTTAAATAGCTGATATACACATTTACAAAATTGGTGTGAGTATCAAAATTTATACCCCAAACCTTTTCACTAAGTTCGTCACGACTAATTACACGATTTTTATTCTGAATCAAATAGACGAGTAATTTGAATTCGTTATTGGTTAAAATTACATTTTTATTTGCCACTTTAACATCACGAGTAATTAAATTCAACCAAATATCACCAACGATGAGTTCATCTGTTTTTACAGCTCCGGAGCCTTGACTTCTACGAATAAGAGCGTCAACTCGTGCTAAAAACTCTTTAAAATCAAATGGTTTAGTAAGATAATCATCGGCTCCTAAGTGTAATCCTTTAACTTTATTATCCACTCCATCACGAGCAGAAACGATTAATACCGGTGATTGAATCTGTTCACTACGTAGACTCTTTATTACTTGAGTTCCATCAATATCAGGTAATCCCATATCCAAAATTATACAGGCATAGGCATTTGTTTCAGCCTTTTTTAAGCCATCTGACCCCAATGTTGTTGATTCTACTTCGTAATTGTTCTTCTCCAGAACAGTACGCATCATCATTTGTAAGGTGTTATCGTCTTCGATTAAAAGAATTTTCATGAGAACCGAGCTAATTATTTGTGACTGAAATTAATAAAATAAATAGTGGTGACAAACCTAATTCTTTACTTTTCTAAAACCCAAATGAATCATCCAGTTAATCGTTGCATTGATAAGGGTTTCTGTTAAAGCGTGCCCTCCTTCTACTTCATGGAATTCAGCTTTTATGTGATGATTTGCTAAATAATCCATCATTTCT
>CAZIQX010000080.1:3506-13200 GCA_964541325.1 uncultured Chitinophagales bacterium
CTTTTGTTTATGAGGTTCAACAATCGTGTCTTCTTTCCCATGAAATGCCGCAATGTTAATATGTCTTAGAGCTTCTTGTTCTTCTACTTTTAGTTTAAACAGTTCGGCTTTGAGACGGCCATTTAACATGATAATATCGTTTGTATGTTTCCAACGCGTGCACCCCCAATAACCTGCCAAATAAGCCCCCATCGAATAACCTAACACAGAAATGCGAGATGCTTTAATAATGGGCAACATATGGTCAACGATTTCCTGAACGAACTCAGCTGTGTACTCAATTGAACGAATGTAAGATGACTCATCCTGTTCGTCATAGATATAATAGCTGTATCCGCTTCGCTTAAGATCTTTTGGATTTAATTTAAGCGGATAAGGACCTTGAATAAATAAATGATAGGCATCTAATTCTAAGAAAGGCTTCATTTGCTGTTCAAAATCATGTAAATCCTGACCATAACCATGCAAATAAACTAACAGAGGTTTTGGGCCATCTTCCCCACTACGAACCAATTTATAAGGAACCTGAAGTTTAAATGTGGCTTTTCCTGCCACTAGTGTATCTGTTAAAGGGGAATCCATGTTCAAAAAGTAATCGTTTAAAGCTGTAAATGTGATCGAAATATACACCTTTGCACTATGAATTAGAATCTGATTAGCAGATATAGTACTCTTTGATTAAAAAATGGGCTTAAGTGATGCATCCTGCCATCGTTATTGCCTATATTCGGCATCATTAATCTAACTTATGAAGTAATCCTATGAGCGAAATACGTCACGATTGGACAAAAGAAGAAATTGAATCCATATATCAGCTTCCCATTATGGAACTGATTTTTAAAGCCTCACAAGTGCATCACACTTATCATGAAATTGGAGAAGTTCAGGTTTGCACGTTACTATCCATAAAAACAGGTGGTTGCCCTGAAGATTGTGCGTATTGTCCACAATCAGCACGATACAACACAGAAATAGATGCTGAAAAACTTATGCCGACTCATGCGGTTTTAAAAGCGGCTAAAGAAGCTAAAGATAATGGAAGTACGCGTTTTTGTATGGGTGCAGCATGGCGTAAGGTTCGTGATAATAAAGACTTTGACCAAGTTCTTGAAATGGTTCGAGGAATTAATGAATTGGATATGGAAGTCTGTGTAACGCTTGGTATGTTAACTGAAGATCAGGCTATAAAGCTTAAAGAAGCCGGTTTATATGCATATAATCATAATTTAGATACCGGTGAGGAATACTACGATCAGATTATCACCACGCGAACCTATAAAGATCGTTTAGATACAATTGAGCATGTAACCAAATCGAATATCTCAGTTTGTTCAGGTGGAATTATTGGTCTTGGTGAAACCGATAAAGACCGTATTGATATGCTTCATACCCTATCAACTTTAGCAGTTCACCCTGAAAGTGTACCTGTAAATGCATTAGTTGCGGTAAAAGGAACACCTTTAGAAAATCAAAAACGAGTTTCTGTTTGGGAAATGATTCGTATGATTGCTACGGCTCGAATTCTAATGCCAAAAGCCATGGTTAGACTTTCTGCCGGACGTGTGAATATGTCCATTGAAGAGCAGGCTTTATGCTTTATGGCTGGTGCAAATTCCATTTTTGCTGGGGAAAAACTGCTTACCACAGCTAACAATGGTTACGATGCAGACAAGATACTTTTTGAAACCTTGGGTTTAACTCCAAGAAAAGCCTTTAAAGAGGAGTCCGTAACCTGTTGTTAGACAGTATTTTTTGATTCAAGGTGAAAATTGACACTTGATTTTCACCTTTGAATTCCAATTCTACTACTAACTTCAATTCACACTCTAAAATTAGTCATACTAACCAATAATCATCAAAAGCACTCCTAGTTAAAGGTCAGCTTAGTTGAGTTTTCAAAAAAAAGGCGAGTAATTTAAAACTACTCGCCTTTTTTATAAGAGATGTATCTTTCGGTTTAGAACCTAAGTGTAAAAGTACTTAAGCCTGCACCTACCATAAAACCTGAGTCTGTTTTAGGAGTTGCAATTAGGCCAAGAGTAAATTCATAATTCTTAAATTCCAGACCTGTTCCGAATGAGTACGCAGAACTTGCAGCCCCACCTAAACGAGTCCCTAATCGAATTGGCCAGAAAGAAAACACTTTGTATTCAAGACCTGCACTCATAAACAGAGCTGAACTTGTTAAACCTGAATCAGTAAAATTTTTTCCAAAATCGGTTAATACAGTGAGATTTTTCCAGTTAAACATAAAACCTACATTTAACATAGTAGGTAGATTGTAGGAAAATGAACTACCCCGTTTTTGAATGTTTCCGTAAGAACCTTCAGCCAGGGAATCTTGAATCACATACTCCATGTAATCCCCAAACTCTCCGTCAAATTCTTCATCAATACGGTCGGTATCATAATCTACTCCTGTAAAAAGAAACTCACCTGCAGCACCATAAACACCGGCATTTTTGTTGAAATTAATGCTTCCAATATCAGTTAATGAAAAGGCTCCGGTAAACTTCATGTCTTCATTGAATGATGGAAACCATTCGTAAGTAAGACCAATATCAAAACCAAAACCTGTTCCATTATTAGGTCCAGCAATATTTTCTGATGCATTATCTAAATAATCACCATCAAAAAGATCGGTGAAACGAATGGAATCAACGCGAGCTCTATCTGCTATGAAGCGATCAAAGCCTTCTGCAGCGCCGCCTATTACTGAAACTTCGTAATCAATATTATGGCGTATTTCTTGTCCACCAATCACTTGTAAGGTTGATTGAAAATCAATTGAGGTATAATTAACCCCAAAAAGTAATTTCGGGGCTGCGCCAACAGTTAATCGGTGCAAACCATTATCCATCTCCATAGAAAATACAGGCATGGCAAAACCGAGTGAAAATTCACCAAAGGCAACGGCATCTTGACCAAAGTTAATAGCACGACCTTCCCCACCAAATAATTCCTCGTTGAAACCTCCAAGCATGGACATCATCCCACCATTTAAACGTGTATCGGTTAAAACTCGGGATCGAACAGCTCCGGCAATAGCCCAAGAATCATTACCATAACTAAAGCCGAGTGGAATAACATCAACATTTAAACCAATGGATTTAGATTCGTCCCCATCAAAAAACGCCGGTATTACTTCATTTTCAAGTTGACTCAAAGAAATGGTATTTCCGCCCGTGAAATATTTGTTATACGCCGATGCATTCAACAATGGACCGCCTGTTTGTAAGTTGAAGTTTACCAAACCGCCAATTGTCATAAACGTGTTTTTCCGGCGGTGATAAATATTTGCGGGATTTACAAAAAGAGCTTCGTAGTCGGTTAAAAACGCTGCTCCTCCACCACCTAAAGCCATAGTTTTTGCAGATTGATAACGAGTTTGAGCAACACTATCCAAAAAGCCAGCAAAGACTATGGTAAAGATTGCGAGTACAAAAAATATCTTCATCGTTTTCATGGTTATGTTCTCCCTCTATTATTTCTGACTAAATGAACCTGTTGACGATGCAGAAATGCCTATGGATATAAAATCCGTCGTTCGTATTCGAACATTGGCTCGATTAGAGGTTTCCACTTCTAATTTTAAATTCATTCGTGTTACAGCTTTTAGTTGATTCACATCAGAGAACATGAGTTCAGCGGTTCCACTATTGGCACCTGTTGTGAAACCGTTGGCATCAATCGGTGCAGCTTCTAAAATAATTGGTTGATAATCTACTAAAACAGTATCATCTGTTGCGTTAAAGAAATCGAACTGTACGTTAATAGCTAGTGGAAGTCCGTTTTCGTATTCTAGCTGCATAATGAGTTCTTCCAAAGTAACATCTTCATCTTCGCCGGGCAAATCAGCAAAGAAATCGATTTCACCTAAGTCTTCAGTAACGGCTATCGGTCCTGATGACGTTGAAATTGACAATGGAATATCAATACTTAATTCCGTTTTAAATTCTAATGGATTAGCAATATAACTTGCATTTTCATTATCGGGGTTTACCGTTGCAAAACCAAGGGTTCTGATTTTTCCAGGAAGTTTACTTAAAAATTCATCAACGTTTGAATTTTCGGAATTAAACGATATGGAACCTGAATAGGAATCAACAGGTGTAGCTGAATTTTGACCAAACGAAAATTTTACTAAGTTTTCATTAGGCAAGTAAACGCCACCATCATAAAGCAAATCAGACCGGTCAGCATCTACAACTGCGTATTCGCTCTTACCTTGTAAATATATAAGATTACCATCAGCATCTTCGCCCGCTATAGCCATAACAACACGGGCTTCGGCACCTAAATTAGTTGTGTATTGGATAGATAAACTAGCACCCGTTAATTGAAGATTTTCAAGCTTCTCACTTATATCATCTAATCCTTCATTTTCAATAACTTCGGCTTCATCATCATTTCTAATATCCAATAAATCGGTTCCATTAGCTTCTGAGTCTTCCCCAAGTAAAATCTCTTTTCTAACTACTTTACCAAGAGCCTCTTCAATTTCAAGGCCGTTGATTCGAAGTGTGGCAGAAACTTTATCGGTCGAACGAATAATTCGGAAAGGATCATCAGACAGGTTGGTGTCTTCTGTTTTTCCAAAAACATCATACGCTACTTCGTTATTGGGCGCTTTGATAGAGTATCCAGCTAAATTAACTACAACCGGTTCACGTGTTCCATTTTCTTTACGTTGAATTGCCGGGTAAATCGTGCCTTGTTGAGTATTTCCATAAAATCCAAGAATAAGTGGATTACCATTAGGGTCTTGAATGGCAGGAACAGTGATTCTAAGCGTATCCAAACCAACATCTAATCCGTTTATTAACTCATCAATGACTAATTCACCTGCTTTTAATTTTACATAGTGATCGGGAGATGAAAACTCGAAATTTTCTTTATCAATTTCGATTACATCGTTTGAGCTAAAGTCTTGTGGAGACAATTTAGCTTCTGCTTCATTCACTGAAATACTTCCTTCAACTGAAATAGTGATTTCATCATTTTCAGTAAGGGAAACGGTTACGCCATTGCTACCATCAGAACTAGCAATAGCATCAAAATTAATAGCATCACCAATAGCTCGACCACCTAAATCTAAGTTTTCAACAACGGAAGAATTTGCTGGAATTACAATATTGCTCAAATTTCCAATTTCAGTACCGGCAGCAACATAACGATTGGTATTCTTAGTAATGAACGCATCACGGTTATAAATAGACAATGACTCTAAAGTCATTGGAATAGGTAATGAATTTGTGAATGTGAGTGTTAAGGCACCATTTTCAACTTCTGCACGAACAAAATCACCCTCAACTGCTGCTTCATCAGACAATTCGATATCTGATTGTGGATCTATAACAGCATTAGCAACAGAAACTTCTAAGTTAGTGGTTGTTGCAGTAATTAGGATATCGTCAGTAGCTGCAACTGAAATAGAGCCACCGTTCGAGCCTGTTGTACCTAAATCTAGTACATAAGACAAGGTTTTCGTTAAGGTTTGACCTGCCAAATTAAATGTTACGGTAGCTGTCTCGCCTGCATTAATCGCACTACCGGAAGGATTTGCCGGAGATAATACTTTAGGTTCATCAAGGATGGTTCCGTTGCCATTACGTAAAGTAAGAGTAGGAAAACTTGAGAAATCAGCATTGGTGAGAGGAATGTTGGTGTTGTTAGTAACTGTTAGCACCAATTGATTCACATCGTTGTTTGTTCCGGTATTGGTCGATAACGTAACCGAATTAAAACCTGGATCACTGATTACAATATCAGGAGTATCAGGCGTTAATGCTTGAGCGGGTACTTCTGCCTCGGCTTGACTTACCACTAGATCACTTTCAGAAGCGCTAACTTCTAAATCATTTAAACTGTTGGGGGTATAGGTTTGTGCGGCCCAATCTAGAATGATACGGATCTGTAAGTCGGTTTGAAGCACATCGCCATTTGTAAAAGCAATAATACCACTAACCGTGTTAGTATGAGCAATATTTGAAAAAACTAAAGGAGTTCCTAAATCTATAGCTGACGCATCGGAATCTGAAATGAGCTGTGCATTAAGATTGGCAATGGTGAACCCCAAATTATTGGTAAACTCTACGGCTAACCCTCCGGAAACAATCGTTGCTGAAACGAAAGAGCCGGCTGCCAAGTCAATGACTATTGAGGCAGTATCAGCTGGAATTGGTGCCGCTATTGCAGGAGGATTCTGGCCTGTAATATCATTAAAGGAAGATGCACCAGAACCGCTAAATTCAGGTTCAACGTTTCCAATTTCAGCTTGAGTATCATCAACACTCTCCGGAGATTGTTCAATAACACCAATGGCTGAACCAAAAGAGGAACTGAAGTCATCCACTTCAATCACCCCAACTTCCGATTCAATTGAGGATGGATCTACATCAATGCTTGGAATGGCGTCGTCTAGATCTCCAATTTCAACCGAATCCGTGAAGGAAATAAACACCACATTGTCAGCGCCTATTGCAAATAAGGTGTCGGTTTTACCTTGTGTGGTATCAATGAACGCATCACTGCCACCAAGAAAGAAAAATTGTTTAGGTTGGAGAAGTGGAAATTCAAATTTTTGTTCAACTTGAAAATCAGGTTTATTTGGCGTCTCACAACTGATAGCCGCAAAAACGGCAAATATTGCAAGGGTTAATCGTTTGTAAAGATGCATAACACCCAGTTATGGTTAATGAAGATAATATTCTGATGCACAAAACCCCAAATTGGTACTCTTGTTTCCACCAAAAATGTTTAAAATTCAAAGAAATTCAAAATTTCATTGAGTAAATTTTGTAAATGTTTTGATTTGGTAACATAGGGAGGCATTAAATAGATCACATTGCCCAAGGGGCGTAGGTTAAAACCTTTACCTAATAGTTCTTTTTTCAACTGTTTTCCTCCTTGATTAAAATATCCGCTTGATTCACTTGATTTAATATCAAATGCCAATATAGTTCCGGTTTGACGTACTTTTTCAATCTGTTGAACGTGCAAAAGTGATTCTGTAAAGCTCTTGAATAGCTCTTCAATTCGTCGGATTTCATTCAGATAGTTAGGTAATTCTCTTACAGTAGCCAATGCAGCAGCACAACTTATTGGGTTAGCCGTGTAAGAATGACCATGATAAAATGTATGAAGTAGGTCATCATCATAAAATGCATCAAAAATACATTGTTTGGTTACCGTGAGTGATAATGGTAAAAATCCACCTGTTAACCCTTTGGATAAGCAAATAAAATCAGGATTTGTTCCAGCTTTTTGATGCGCAAATACCTCTCCTGTTCGTCCAAATCCGGTCATCACCTCATCATAAATCACCAGTACACCAAATTCTGAACAGAGAAACTCCATTTTTTGAAGAAATTCAGGGCGACACATATTCATACCCCCTGCACCTTGCACCAAAGGTTCGATGATTAAACAGGCAATCTCAGTTTGATTTTCTTCAAAATAGTTTCGAAGATCTTGTAAAACCTGTTTTTCTTGCTGTTCCGTATCGGTGTTTCCTATCCAGCTTGATGGATAAGGAACGTATCGAACATCAAAAAATAAATGCTCAAATGCCTGATTAAAACTTCCCCTTGCCCCTGTTGACATCGCCCCAAATGTATCACCATGATAACTGTTCTCAAAGGCTATGATTTTTGAGCGTTTTTCTCCACGATTGTAAAAGTATTGAACAGCCATTTTTATGGCAACTTCAACGGCTGTTGAGCCATTATCCGAAAAAAATATTTTTTGGTATTCGTTTCGAAGCAGGGTGAGTATTTCGGTTGCCAATTGTTCCGCAGGTTCATGCGTAAAACCTGCAAACATCACGTGCTCCAGTTGTTCAACTTGTTTTTTTATAGCCTCGCTAATTACGGGATTACAATGACCTAACGTGTTTACCCACCAAGAAGAAACGGCATCTAAATAATACTTTCCATGTTCATCTATAACAAAAGCACCCTCGCCCTTCACGATTTTAATAGGATGATCCGCTTGTTTTAGTTGAGTAAAAGGATACCAAATGGCTGAGTCAGGATTAATGTATCAGGGTAAATTCAATTCGTTGAAGGATGTTGTTAATTCCGCAGATGTCCAATTGGATTTAAAGGGAACGTAACCCAAAAATGGCACATTGGTCAACTTCTTTAAAGATTGTTCATTTTCATAGTCGTACGGACCAGTCATAATATATCCTGCGATGGGAATCGAGCGGCTTTTTAAGGCTTCAATACTCAATAAGGTATGATTAAGTGTTCCCAATTGAGTTCTTGTAACTAAAATAACCGGAATATGAAACGATTTTATCAAATCAATCATCCAAAAATCCCATGTGATAGGAACGTGAAGACCACCGGCGCCCTCGATAATTAAATTTTCGGATACGTTTGGCAAACGAATTTCATCTTTATGAATCACAACCCCCTCTGCCCTAGCCGCTTCGTGTGGAGAACGCGGTTTTTTCAAGCGATAAGCTTCTGGTATGAAGTGATGTTTAGGTAATTGTGTCATTCTGGCAACTAATTCGGTATCCGTTTCATCTTCTATCCCACTTTGAATCGGTTTCCAATAAAAAGCTTTGAGGCCGTGCGTTAAAATGGCAGCTATATGTGTTTTGCCAACTCCGGTGTCTGTTCCTGTAATAAAAAATTGTTTTGACATAACCCTAAAATACAAAAGCTCAAATGGCTAAGCGTACATTCTTGGAGTAGTTTTTATTAAGGTTGATCTTAAAATTTTCTTTATCCTGAAAATCTATTGGTTTAATTATGGTTTATAGTGCCATAACATCCAGAAAAGCAAAGGAACCCTCATAGTCCAAAGTATGGTACGCCACCAATTTTTTTGAACTAATGATTGAATTAACTCAGGTGAAAACGTAACCGATAGTTGTGCATGTAGTGGAACAAAAACGAAAAATGTTATGAACCACAATGCTAATATGGTTACCAAATTGAGCCAACTTAATGGATTGGAAACCCCGGATTCTGAAATTAACCAAAAAGCCGAAGCTAACTCAGCTAACATTAATGGAGCAACAATGAGCGAAATGGAATTACTGTGAAAGGCACTAAATGCTCCTCCGTTTGATGCCGAAACAAAGGCAAAAGCTGGATAATGAACGAGTTGTATCACCCAAATTAATCCAAAAAGAGCTATCGTACTTATAAATTGAACGATTACAGGAATTGAAAACTGACTCATATCAAAAAAATTACTTCAAATTAAGTTTGTCGTGTTAAACCTGTGTAACTTTTAAAAACATTCCACTTAGTACACCACATGTCCATTTCGAGGAGGTTTATTTACGTTTTTTTGATTCTATTGCTTGGATTTCCTGCACTTCATGAGTATGGGAATGCACAAAGCATGGATGTTGAAGTGGTTGATTTAACTGATTTAGTTAGAAATCCGGTAGTTCAAATTAATACAGGATGGAAATTTCAAGCAGGTGATTCGTTAATCTGGGCTACGAAAGACTACGACGATTCTTCTTGGCCGGTAATGTCGTCGGTTATAGAACGTATGAATCTAGATTCCCTTAAAAAAAGTGGGTGGAATGGAATCGGCTGGTTTCGCAAAAAAATTGTTATCGATTCTTCCCTTTCGGATTTCAACCTGGCGTTTACCTTGTATCAACGAGCGGCCACAGAAACGTATATTGATGGGCGATTATGGAAACAATTGGGTAAAGTAA
>CAZIQX010000081.1:0-7376 GCA_964541325.1 uncultured Chitinophagales bacterium
AGTAAGATGGTAGTCATTTCAACATTCTTTTAGCCTTCAGCTTTTGTCTTTCGGCTTTTAACTCAAAATCATAGATCAACAATCAGAAATCGCCTAAAACCTGAAAACTTACACCTTACACCTTTACCTCATGAAATTATTAAGTATCTCAGAACGACTTGGCATGGTAAATTACCGTAATCAAGGTAGAAGCGAAGCCAAACCACACATTCAGGTTGATACCAACATTTGTAACACAACCTGCCAACATAAATGTACCACCTTTGTGTGTCCGGCAAATTGTTATACTCTTGATGAAATGAACAACGTTCATTTTCAGTTTGAGGACTGTATAGAGTGTGGCACGTGTATGTTTGCTTGCGACCAAGGCGCCGTTAACTGGAATTATCCCGATCCCGAGATTGGTCGTGGTGTAAATTGGAACTTCGGATAATTTTTTTTTCTGATTGCTGTAAGATTTTGGTTTTTGTGGTGTCTATTAGGCAGAACAATAACTAAACCGAATTCTTATGAACAATCAGATTTACACCTTATGGCAAGAAAGTTTTAAACTTGTAAGTCATTTACACGCTCATGCCGCTACATTTCCTAAACGTGATGTAATCGGGTTACGCGCTCAATTAGAGCATATCGGCATGGAGTTTATGAATCAAATTGCGGAAGTGAGTACATCTGCAAAATTACGTGATGTCCGCATAAAATTAGCGGAAGCCATTGTTACTTTATCGCGAATTTCCGGCATTTTGAGTATGGCTAAAGTAGCATTTAACATGGAAGACCTGAAACTACAAATGAGCATCACCCTTATTCAAACACTTATATCACAAGTGCAGGATACCATTTTGGTAGCTCCGGCTCGATTAAGTGCTTAATTCTATTGGATAACCTAGTTATGGTTTGTTTGGTGGGATGGGACTCGCATGGTGCGAGTCCTTTTTTTGTTTAAAAAACAATGATTATGCTAAAATAAATGAGCTGAGCAATAAAACTATGCCAAGCTAAACGATTGAGCGTAAAAAATGTAGCGATTTCAATAAGTGGATACGCAACAACTGATCCTATAACCCACCAGGAAATATAATTTTGCAGCGGTGGTTCATCTCCTAACCAGTTCCAGTAATCCAGTTTAATAGCAACAGGTTCTAAAAAGCCATCAAAAATCATCATCAAATAACCTACAATTACAGCTTTAATAATCGTGGGCATCGAATTAAAACGCTGGTATTTTTGAGCCAGACCAAAGGCTCCTATACAAGAACCTGCCCATGAAATTCCAATTACCATAGGTACAGAATCTAGTTGTGGATAAAGCAACTCAGTGTATTGATAGGAGCCAAAAATAACCCCTGTTTTCACTCCCAGCCATTCTACAAAAATGGTAAAGATTGCTGTTATCCCAAACCATATCCCCACTTTTTTAAGCATTGTTTTAGGGAAAGCTAACAAAGTAAGAGCACCAATGGTTGCCATCATAGGTGCAGTCATCCAACGCATAACTTCGGAAAACAGACCGGTAACATTCCAAATCGCCCCGAAGATGAGCAGGAAATAAAGCAAACTAATAACGATGGTTTCTGTTTTTTTATCGAATACGTTCACGGGTTGACTCATATCTAACGGTTGTCCACAGTAAAAGAGCTAATCCATACAAAAAATCTTCCGTGGGAATAGTATAAATTAACCAATGTAATTGATAGCTATAATCGTATTGAACCACAGGTCTTGCAGTTAAGTACCCATTAAAAATCACCGTGAAAAATACAATTAAGCCCACGTAAACCCACGTGTGTCGCCATATAAACAGGTGCGTTTTGTAAAAATAATCCACAAAAAAGACCACACTTATCGCTGAAAGTGCTAAGCCTGTGTACTCCAAACCGAAATAAAATGTACTTGACGCACTCGCGAACAGTACAGCTCCTATCCCTACTGACGGAAACGATGAGAGCACAGCCTTATCTTTAAAGTATGCATGCAGAACTTCCCACGAGAAAAGGCACGCATAAGGAACAGTAAAAAAGAATAACCATTCACCCGGTGGCAAATTCAATAAGCGAAAATCTCCGGCAAATTCCGGATTAAACCACCAATGTCGGTGTGTTACCAACATATCCCACATCAAAAAAATAAGAACAGGCAACCACATAGCCATGCCAAGCCGCTTCCAATGCTGCTTAAAATTCACTTTTTTATCAAAGCTTAAGAAAAAAGGCCCGGTAAAAACGATAATATTAAATAAGGTGTATTCATTCATGAAAACTAAAACCTTCCTCTGCGGTTAATTCGTTCGGCTAGATAAAGATACAGAGTGCATCAAATAATCAACCTATCCAATTGCAAAGGGTTTGGGAAAATCCTGAATATAAGATATCAGTTACCCAACCTATTGGATTAGAAATCCGGCAAAATGCTGCATTTTCATCCAAACGAATTCTCTAACATTGGTGTTAACGTACAAAATAATAGAAGCTAAAAAATCCTTTATGTCGTCAATTATTATCATCTCAGGCACCGATCGCCCCAATTCAAATGCACTTCGTGTATCGCAGTTTGTTCAAAAAAAGTATGAATCTTTGGGTATTCAACCACGCATTGTTTCATTAGAAAACTATCCCTATGAAGCTGTAATCGGCGGTTCGTACGATTCAACCTTACCGAAAGTAGCCGAGTTTAATAAACCTATTTTAGAAGCAGATGGACTCATTTTCGTAGTACCGGAATACAATGGATCGTTTCCCGGTGTGCTGAAACTCATGCTCGATTACATGCCTTTTCCACAAGCTTTAATACACAAACCAATTGCTTATATCGGTGAAGCAAGTGGCGCATTTGGCGCGTTACGTGCAATCGAACAACTTCAGTTAGTCATGAATTATCGAAACGCGTTTAACTATCCTGAACGGGTTTTCATCCAACGAATCTCTAAAAATTTTACCGATGAAGAGGGACCAACTGACCCATTTACCTCCAAATTATTACATGAACAATGTGAGGGATTTCTCGAATTTGTTCAAATGCATACAAAAGTATCGGTAGAATAATTTTTTGGGCAAATCCTTCACTCGCTGCGCTCGTTCAGGTCGGGCTGCTTTGGGGTCGTCGCCTGCTCCTCCGTGCTCGCTTCGCTCGCACCAAGCCCGCCGCATCCCTTTTGCAAAACCTGCTACTAGCGAATCTTGTTCATACAGCCAATTAAACAAAAAAGGCTGTCTTTTTTAGAGACAGCCTTTTTTTTGTTAAACGTTTTTAAGCATATAGCCTACACCGTGAAGCGTCACTAAATAATGCGGGTCTTCAGGTTTCATTTCAATTTTTGAGCGTAATTTTGACACATGAACATCAACTGCACGAGTATTTGTGGAAAATTCATAACGCCAAACGTGTTCAAGTAATAAATCACGTGAAACGGGTTCATTGGCATGAGCATATAAATAGCGAATTAACTCTACTTCACGGGTCGTAAGCTCTTGATTTCCGTCAGGACGCACAGCAACAGCATTGTTTAAATCTACTTTAACATCACCTAACTGCAACTCGCTGATTGGTCCGGGTTTTGAATAAGTGTGAGAACGACGTAAACGAGCCTGAATGCGTGCCAATAACTCTTTAACCCCAAATGGTTTGGTGATGTAATCATCCGCACCAATATTTAATCCGGTCACTTTATCAATTTCCTGATCGCGAGCCGTGAGCATAATAATGGGAAACATGTGTTTATCTTCACGAACTTTCTTGCAGATTTCGTATCCGCTCATGCCGGGAAGCATGATATCCAATAACATTAAATCAGGGGCTTTTCGGGCAATATGATTTAATGCATCGGCACCATTGTGCATAACGGTAACCAAATACCCTTCATTTTCGAGCGTATCTTGTAAAGTGAACACTAAACTAGGTTCGTCTTCAACAATAAGTATCGACTTATTTTTAAACGACTGATTCTGCTGTGCTTGTAACATAGTGAGCCTGCTTTTGCTGTTGTTTACTTGTTTTTTTCTGAGATGATAAATCTTGTTCTGCGAGAGGCAATTCGATAGTAAAGATACTACCTTTTTGGTATTCACTTTCTACATGAATACTTCCCTTATTGCTTTCAATCATTTGTTTAACTATAGCTAAACCTAAACCATGTCCTTTGGTGTGAGCGGTTAGGGTATCTTCAACCCTATAAAATTTTTCAAATATGTGCGGTAATGATGGTTTCGGAATTCCGGAACCGTGGTCTTCTACACTGATTTTCATTTTTTGATGTCCGACAGATGTTCGGATACCTAAGAATTTTTGCGCGGGACTGTATTTAACGGCATTTTCAATTAAGTTGGTCAAAATGGTTTCAAAATGACCCATATCAACCCATATGGCCTGATTCGCTGCGTTTAAATCCAATTTCAAATCGAATCCTTTACTTTGCAATACGGGTAATTCGCGTTCAATAATTTCTTGAATTTTTGCATCTACAAATACGGCTTGTGGTTGCGCTTTAATTTGATTGGCATCAAAACGAGCAACATCTAACAATCGTTCAATCATGGTTTTAAGTCGAATTGCTTCATCATAAATATGCTTGCCATAATAGTGAAGTCGCTCTTCGTTCTTAACCCGACCATCTTTTATATTTTCACCCGCAGCTTGAATAACCGCTAATGGTGTTTTTAACTCGTGAGTAACATTGGATAAAAATTCGGATTGACGCACGGAAATTTCTTGCTCTTTCTGAGCCGAGTAAATGATAAACACTAAACTAGTGAGCAATAAGGCAACGGATAAGGCTAAGATGATGAGATTTTTTGTGGTTTGAACTTCAACATCAGCGGCGGATACGGTTGAATTAACCGAGCCTAAAATGTTCCAATTATCAAACAAACCCGGAAAGCGATCCACAATTTGAATTTTATCCCGCTCGAGGGTATTGGTTTCAGAATTACTGAGTAATACCCGATTGGTAACCCAATCATGCACCCAAATGGTAAACGATTCGGCATCGGCTTTAAAAACGGATTCAATTTCTTGTTTTAAGTAGGTATCAAGTAAATAATCAAAATTTATTAATACAACTAAATATCCTAAAACACGATGTTCATCAGGATACATGATGGCGATATTCATACTCCTGTGTGTATCAAATGTAGTTTTTGTGTTCCATTTGTAATCACTTAACAGAACCTTCATGCGTGTTCTAGCCAAGCTCATTCCATCACAAACTACATCCGGGAACGTATTTACCCACTCAAATCGATTGATTTCCCGATTAAATTCCCAAGTTCCCGTGCCACTTTCGCATGGCGTGGTTTCAGCTGAATGAAAATAAATGCCACTGTATAAGCTATCAGAAAGAATTTTTTGCATAAGAGGGTTTAGCGATTCCGGTAACATGCCGGTTTTATCCACCGTTTGCTTTACTTCTTCAACGTCAAACTTCCAAATTTCACGAGGAACTTCAAGAAATCGCTGTCTTACTTGATTAGCAAACGAACGAATTTGTTCACGCTTTTTTTCTACAATTGAGTCTTTTGTAGATTCCTTAACTTGATTTACATAGTGTATATTCATGTAGGTAATTCCAAGAAGGGCGATTAGCGCCATTCCGAAGAAAACCCATCTAATGAAACTGTATTTATTCGAAAACATCTTTTAAAGTAATAAAAACCGCTATTTAATAAAACAAGGCTACGCAGATGCATCGAAATTTACTATTTGCTGTTCAAATTCCTGTATTCCAAGATATTGCTATCATTTTTGTGCTTGGATTAGCCATTTTATTTATTGCCCAAAAGTTTAAAATCCCGAGCATCATCGCCTTCTTATTAACAGGTTTAGTAATTGGACCTCATGGCCTTGGCTGGATTGATGGTTTACACGAAATCGAAATCATGGCAGAAATCGGTATCGTATTACTACTATTCACCATCGGGATGGAATTTTCTGTCGGTTCGTTGAAAGCAATCAAATACGAAGTATTTATTGGTGGAACCTTACAGGTTTTGCTCACCATTTTATTTACGGCTGTTTTCATGTCCTTATTCAGTGATTGGAAAACGGCTGTTTTTTTAGGCATGTTTGCCTCCTTGAGCAGTACCGCTATCGTTTTGAAAACGTTATTAAATCGAGGTGATTTATCCACTAAAGAAGGAAAAGCGAGCTTATCGGTGCTCATTTTTCAGGATTTAGCCGTTGTACCAATGATGCTTGTTTTACCTATGATGAATTCCGGTTCTCAAAGTTTGTTGTACATGAGTGGAATGTTAACCTTGAAAACCATCATTATTATTGCTGTAGTTTTTCTACTGAGTCGCTTTGTAACCAACCCTGTTTTAGAATTTATTGCCAAGACTCGTAACAATGAATTTTTTCTGGTTTTTGTGATTGCAATATGTGCCGGTGTGGCCATGTTTTCAGGCGAAATGGGACTTAGTTTAGGTCTAGGTGCGTTTTTGGCCGGTTTTACATTGGCGGAATCTCCTTATGTGCATCAGGCTGCTTCCGGAGTAATTCCCTTCCGCGACTTATTCACGATTTTCTTTTTTGTATCAATCGGAATGTTGCTGGATTTACAAATTGTAGTGGATTATCCCTTGTTCGTTGTTGCAGGGGTGTTTGGTATCATCGCTTTGAAAACAGGGGTTATTTTTGGAGTGTTTCGATTAATTAAATACCGAACCGGTCAAAGCCTTGCCGTTGCTTTTATGCTCTCTCAAGTCGGTGAATTTTCCATCGTTTTGTCAAAAGTTGCATTCGGGAACAACGTAATCGATAACGAAACCTATCAAATTGTACTCGCTATTTGTTTGGTTTCTATGGCCATCACTCCTGCCCTTTTTTGGCTTGCTGATAAAGCCTTTTTACTTGATACTAAACGTAAACGACAAGTAGCCTTAGATTTAGTAACCAAATCAGAGAAAAAAGAGCTTAAAGAACATATCGTTATTGTAGGATATGGCGTTATTGGTCGCGCTGTGGCTCAAGCAGCTAAAGGTGTCGGAATTCCATATGCTGTCATTGAATTTAATCCTGAAACCGTAAAACTCGAAAAAAAACTTGGAACGGTTATTGTGTATGGCGATGCTACTCAGCGAGTTGTGCTCGATCATGTGAATATTTCCAAAGCTCGCATTTTGGTGGTATCCGTGCCTGATGCCCAAGCCGTGCGTCACATTGTGGATACCGTTTCTAAAAACTTTCCTGATATTTATATCATCGCCCGCACGCGTTATGTTGGCGAAGTCGAACACTTACTAGAATTAGGTGCGCATGAGGTTATTCCAGAAGAATTCGAGACATCTATCTCCATTTTTAACAGTGTTTTAAATCGCCTTGGTGTTGACGCTGATCGGCGGAAAGAAATGATGCATTCCATGCGTGATGAAGATTATGATGCA
>CAZIQX010000081.1:7386-11334 GCA_964541325.1 uncultured Chitinophagales bacterium
CTAAGCTGAAAATCCTTTAGCTAATCGCTTATTGCAAGGAATGTGTGTGAATAATTATGTAGTGGACGAAAACCAACCTTGGACGGATAAATCATTGATAGATATTAACTTGCGAAAAGAGTTTGGTTTAAGTGTGGTTTCAATTATTAAACACAAAACACAAGAATCCTTGAGTAACCCAAGTCCGGATACCGCCATTGAAAAAGGGGATATTGTTGTGATTATGGGCGAACGCGAAAAACAGTTGCGCTGGATGAACGAATGGGGATTAGTTCCCGAAAAACGCGTGTAAATTACATTCTTACAGCTAGGCCTTGTTCGCGCATGGCCTGTTTTAAATCACGGATTTCAATTTCTTTGAAGTGAAAAATGCTTGCTGCTAAAACGGCGTCAGCTTTTCCATCGGCTACCGCATCCACACAATGTTGAATGGTACCGGCGCCGCCACTAGCAATAACCGGAATCCGAACACGTGTATTCACTGCCTGAAGTAACTCAATATCAAACCCGGTTTTTGTGCCATCACGGTCCATACTTGTCAATAAAATCTCACCGGCACCCAATTGTTCGACTTTTTCAGCCCATTCCAACACATCCAATTCAGTACGTTCTGAACCACCTTTCACATACACGTTCCACTTTCCATTGGGTTCACGCTTCGCATCAATTGCAGCCACTACACATTGCGCACCAAAACGATCCGAGGCTTCTTTGATGAGCTCGGGATTGCGAACAATCGAACTATTTAAACTTACTTTGTCGGCTCCGGCTTTTAATAACTCCGAAATGGCATCCACCGAACTAATGCCACCACCAACAGTAAAAGGAATAGAAATTCGTTCTGCAACACGTTTTACCAATTCAACCAATGTTTTACGTTTTTCTTTCGTGGCTGTGATGTCCAGAAAAACCAATTCATCGGCACCTTCACGGCTGTAACGTTCACCCAACTCCACGGGATCCCCTGCATCACGTAAACCTTCAAAATTGACACCTTTTACAGTGCGACCTTCTTTAACATCGAGACAAGGGATAATCCGTTTAGTATGCATTTCTTAGCGATATTCCGTTCGGGTTGAGTAGCTGAATGATACGGACTTACCGGCACCGATTTCCACCCAAAATTCAGCTTGATAGGCATTCTTTATTTCGTATTTGATACTTGATTCTGTGATGGATGTGTATGAGTCTAAATCACGCGAAACCTTCACACGAACCGATTCCTTTTTATTGTTTTTGATTTCTAACTTATACCTATTCAAGGTTGTATTTTTGTTAACCGGATTATTCTCTGTTACCGATTCGGAAATCCATATATCCATCGCAGACCCTAAATTCAGTTCAACAACTTCATTCACCGCAGAATTTTTCATAGAAACCTTGCTAATTGGTTTAAATTCATCTTTTTGATGCATGATGATATCTGCCATTCCTGCTGCTAAAGGACTAGAAAAACCATTTTTTTCGCTTAGTTGAAAGGAAATATGGGTCTCAGGATTCACTTTTTCCCGATTTGAACCATACGATTGATACGCATACCATTTTTTAAGGGGCACTTGTTTCACATCCATTAACACAAATTGACGCATAGATTTGGGAGCGATTGACACTGTTCCAGGAAATACCCACTCATAAGCATCGCCAACTTCTTCTGAAATAGGTGAATTTACATACGCATCCGATGCCATCATTTCCATTTTTGCAGCTTCATATCTTCTTGGGCTTGGTCGGGCTTGAACCCGATTATCCAGATTTCCGTAGCTAAATCGTAAGCTGATGTCATTCAAAGGCTTATCGAGATTATTCTGAACACTTGCTACAGATTGAAAACGTACATTTTTTTCTTCATCGTCCATAATAATTTTATAGGAAGGTTGCCATTGCAAAGCACCTGTTTGGTATCCAACCCAAATGGTTGATGTTCGCTTTTTATCGCTTTGAAGCATCATAAACAATTGAGGGTCAGTCTTATAATTTGTTTTAAGAGATGGAAATTGAATGGCACGCGCTTGCTGAAAGGAAATAAACACAACGGATTGGTCCGCTTGCTCAAGTAAATAACCACCAAAGGCCGTTTCACGAAGAATGCCGGTAAATCGCTCACCGCCTTCAAGACTCACTGAAATGGTTTCACCAACATATTGTTTTACTAAATCACCGGTTTGTGAGGCATGTAAAAATTCGGTTTGAACCGGAGAAACCTCATCAAAAACAAAAAGAGTCTGTGGATTTAATCCCGGAAGCAAATCTTGATAAGTAAGTGTATTGGCACCTTTTTGAAGAGCGAATGAAAGCACATCCTGAACCGATGCCCCACCCTGTTGATGAATGGTGATGTAACGATTGGTGAGTTGTTGGGCTTGTGCAGTTAAAGTAATTCCAAAGAATAGAATAAGTAAATGTTTCATAATCGGAAGATGTTATATAAATAGATGGCAAGGTAACGAACACTAAGCACTTTTGTGATGTGCATAAAATTTAAACCGATGGTTAAAAGTGAAATAAGGCAAAAATTATTACTTGAGATACTATTACTATTTACATTTTTAAAAAATGCATAAAAATTTAACATTCAATAAAAATATTAATAAATAGTTATTTTTTATTAGTTTATAGTTTTTTTTAAATCAGGTATTGTTTAAAACAAATTGTATTGTTAACTTTTTTTAAAATATAATCAAGAACAGGTACATGCATTTTTTATTGGTATTACTAATTGGGGTGATACAGTTTGGAGGTTCTGATAAACAATGGGAAACGAAGAATTCAGACACTAAACATCACATTACGCCAAAACTTATTCAAGAACAACCTCTTGGTAAACGGTTAGAAAAAAATTATCGAAAAGAGTCAGTATCACGTTTTGAAACAGGGGATTTACACTCATTTTTTGTTAGAGATTTTTCCCAAAACAATGCTTGGAAATCACTTGAGTTTAAACTTTTGTATGTCAACTCCAAGTTAGCTATTTGGTTTTCAATACAAGACATTAACCTTATTGAATTATATGAAAATGAGGGTAGTATTGCTCAAATTGTCGATTCCATTGAAATTGCTTTTAATTCAAAAGCCGGTAAATACACAGAAAATGAGGGCATCGGAAAAACAGTATCAACCTATTTTGGCGATATACCCGATTTAGATGGTGATGGTTTAGTGCACGTACTCCTATTCAACATTGAAGAACCTGGAGGTATTAGTGGATACATTGCTGGTTATTTCGACCCTAATGACTTTACAGATCATACCTATTCAAACAAGGGAGATTTCTTATATCTGGATATTTATCCAAGTATTTTTAGTTCCCCAGGTGATACTTTTTTCTCTACGGATCAAGTAGAATCCACACTCGCTCATGAGTTTCAACATTTAATTTTACAGGGTTATAAACAAGACACACAGGAAACTACATTTATCAATGAGGTCTTATCCGAATTGGCAGAAATTTTATCAGGTTATGAACCACGAAATCCAAATGCATTTTTTTTAGAGCATGATCGTCCATTTTTTAGCTGGAATTATTCGAATTCACTACCCGATTATTCACGTGCATCTTTATGGTTTCATTATATCTATGAACAAATAGACGAGACATGGCTTTCATCTTATATTACTCAAGAAGAAGTCGGCATAACTCACTTCATTAATCATTTGCAAAAGTTTGGAATTCAATTTGAGTCGAGCTGGCAGAATTGGTTTACCCAATTATGCAATATTGGAAATAAGCCTTCTACATCAATTTATAAACATCCGGCTCGAAAGCAGTTATCAGGTATAAATCCCTTGCAACAGGGAACTGGATTAAATGAACGATGGCATCAAGGTGATTATGTAGCCGGTTTTTATCAGGTTTTTTCACCCAAAACTGCATGGTTACGCTCATCACACCCCAGTACTATTTTTTTCCCCTATGATGAAGAACTTATTGGATTAAATCGAGACGAAACA
>CAZIQX010000081.1:11344-13098 GCA_964541325.1 uncultured Chitinophagales bacterium
TCATTTTACGGATGATAAAACCCAAGAATGGATTCAGTTTTGGGCAAATCGCAACGACACTCTACCTATTCAATCATTAATTTATACAGAGCCATCCGTTAAAGAACAAATTGCACATATCGGAAGCGGAAGATTACATGCTTACAGTTTATTTGCAGAATATCTTCAACTTAACAATCAACTCAGAAAAGCCGGCATCCCTTTCCCTATCAATGATTTAAATGAAATAACTGGTATCGGATTTCGAGGTTTGTTCGACAGTGAATTTCAATTTTCTGGTGTTAATCAAAGTGCTGTAAGGCGTTTCGATTTACGAGTTTTTGAACTAAAACAAGGGATTATTGGAGACATACTTTTTGATTTTTCAGATTACGAATCCCGACGTGAATATGGAAATGCCGGTTTTGAATGGGTTTACTTTGATACACCTTTTATACCAACACTTGATTCAGTTTTTATTGAAATTGGCAGTGCTGATATCTCCAATCCCTTCAATATTGGGATTCAACACGAAGCAATCGTTCCGGCCTTTATTACATCTGATACTTGGCAACCTATACTGTATAACAATACACCCATTACGGATTTAACATTTCCGGGATTTATCCCAGAGAACATGCCTGATAAACATATTCCCCTTGTTGCACTAAAACACTTGACTCCAATCTTGAAACATGACTTTAGTGTAACAGCGCAACGTCAGAATGAGATTATCACATTTACAATTCAAAACTCTGAAATCTCAAGAAATTCAATTCTCGAACTTCGGTTACAGTTTCCCGACGGTCGTTTTCATCCTCTTGAATTTGCTGATGAAATTGGCACAGGTTTAAAACCCCTAACATTAGAACAAGACGGGGTTTATCAACTATTCGCAAAATATGTACACAGGAAAACCATATATACTTCTACGATGGATTGGGTATTTCCGAAATCGAATAGTTTTGCACTTCAAAAAACGTATCCCAACCCGTTCAATCCGCGCACTCAAATTGAGATAAATTGCCTTTCAAGAGTTCAATCCGGAAAAATTAGCGTGTATGATATGTTGGGAAGACTTGTAAAAACGGAATCCATAGAACGTATGGAGGCTGGAGTCCACTCTATTCCTCTAGACTTCTATTCCTTGGCAAGCGGGGTTTATTTCATTTCAATACAGATAACGGACGAGGCTGCAAGGACAGAGCGTTTACAAACCAAAGTAACTTTTTTGAAATAACAACAATGCGTTCAAGAATGGATATCTCCTCGAATAGAGATTACAAACAACACACATTGTTCCGAAAGATGAGCCAAATCGGAACAACACTAAGGCTCAAAAAAAACGAACCGGATACCGGCTGCAACCGATATCCGGCTAATTAACACATAACTATAAAACATATAATTATGGTCTCAAACCAAAAAATACATAAATCTAGATTAGCATACTTACTCTGCTTCTGTGCAGGTCAGTTAGCATTTTCTAATTGTTCTGAAAATTCCGGAACACCTTTTTTATCAGGTTCTTCATCAGAACCCAAATTAATAGTTGAATATCAAGAGGTCATGTATCGAGCCAGTACCCAGTGGCCGGATGACTTTAGAGCAAGTGCCAATCTAAAAAATGGAGTAACGACTTCACAATCAGCGGATTATGTCTGGTTTTTAGAAGATTATGAGAACATTAAAGAAACTCAAATCATTGATGAAGACGGGTACCTATCTTTTGAAAAGGTTTATCTAAATGGAGACGGTGAATTGGCTATGACCGC
>CAZIQX010000082.1:0-9459 GCA_964541325.1 uncultured Chitinophagales bacterium
AGACGCCTGCGACATAAGGTCATGGTGGCGAAAGCCACCATCTGGGAAGTACCTTGGGATGCTGAACCTAGCTACACGTTGTTAAACCACTTCCCAAATGATTCCCAGATTGCGGGTCAAGCCCGCAATGACGTGAATGTGGAAAGTGTCACAGGCGAAGACGGCTGCGACATAAGGTCATGGTGGCGAAAGCCACCATCTGGGAAGTACCTTGGGATGCTGAACCTAGCTACACGTTGTTAAACCACCTCCCAAACGATTCCCAGATTGCGGGTCAAGCCCGCAATGACGTGAATGTGGCAACTGTGGTAATTGTCACAGGCGAAGACGCCTGCGACATACGAGGTCGAAGACGCCTGCGACATAAGTTGGTGTTAAAACAGGCAGAAGTGGCGCAACCCTTACATAAACGACTCACAGTCAAGGCAATGACTGTGAGTCGTGAAGCTTGCAAAAGGGATGCGGCGGGCTTGGTGCGAGCGTAGCGAGCACGGAGGAACTTGTGACGACCCCAAAGCAGCCCGACCCCGATGAACGAAGTGAATCGGGGATTTGCCCAAATAAAATTCCTATCATTTAAAATAGATACACATCTTCTAACCCTATCAAGCACTAAGGTTCATAAAAAAAATTCTTAGATAAGCATAAGTAGCAGAACGGAAAATTTGAGAAAAGTTAATAGATACAAGTAACATAAAAACAGTAGGTAATGCGTATCAAAACAATTTGTGATGAGTTGATGATGTAGTGCTATGAAAGCGCTTTTTTCAGGGTGTAGTAGTTATGTTGAGGATATCGGACTTGCTTAACTGAATTGAGAAGCGCAAATTAGTCTTGGTTAGTAACATTGGGTTCGGAAATCTCCGAGTCTTTAACAGGTTGGTTAGGAAAAGGTAATGTGTATGAATCCTGTCCTTATAATTAATTTTAGAAAAGCGCTTTTTGCTGTATTAAGCGTTTTGGCTGTATTTGTGCTCGTGCAATGTGAGTTGTCGCAAGCAAGTAAGTCCATGCAGCGCGATGCATCTTACAAAAACAACATTGATAACGATGACTTACGTGCTTTTACCCAAGACTTAAAAAAACGCACATTTACCTACTTCTGGGAGGTTGTTGACACGGTAAATTATCAAACAGATGACCGGTATCCCAGTAGAACATTTACATCCATAGCAGCCACCGGTTTTGCCCTTCCTACCTATATTATTGGAGTTGAAAATCAGTTTATAAGCAGACAACAAGCTGCTGAACGTACTCATCGCTTACTTACCTGGCTTTGGAATTCAAAACAATCGGCCGATGAACAAGGCGCTACCGGTTATAAAGGTTTTTATTATCATTTTTTGAATTTTGGAACAGGAACTCGCTATAAAGATGTAGAACTTTCAACTATTGATACCGGTTTGTTGATGTCGGGCATTCTTACAGCTATGAGTTACTTCGACGGCGATAATCAAACCGAAAAAGAAATCCGTGCATTAGCCGACCAATTGTATTTACGCGTTGATTGGAATTGGGCTATGGACGGACAAGCTACGATGTCGATGGGATGGCGTCCGGAAAAGGGATTTATTCCTGCACGTTGGAAAGGCTACAATGAAGCCATGATTTTAGTTTTAATGGCGATGGCATCACCGACCCATCCAATTCCTGCTGATTCCTGGAAAGCATGGACTAAAACCTATAATTGGGAAACGTTTATGGGTTACGACCACTTGAATTTCGGTCCTCTATTTGGGCATCAATATTCTCACATGTTTATTGATTTTCGTGGTATCTACGACGACTATATGCGAAACAAAGGCATTGATTATTTTGAAAACTCCAGAAGAGCAACCTTAGCTCAACGCGCTTATGCCATCAAAAATCCAAGAGATTTTGTTGGTTATTCAGACAAGATTTGGGGCTTTACCGCTTCTGATGGACCCGAAAATATCACCAAACGCATCCATGGTAAAACGATTGAGTTTAAAACCTACAATGCCCGTGGTGTTGCTGAGGATTATATACAAGATGACGGTACAATCGTGCCCACAGCACCGGGTGGTTCTATCCCTTTTGCACCTGAACACACCTTAGAGGCTTTATTCACCATGAAAAAACAGTTTGGTGAACGTGTTTATCGGGAGTACGGATTTGTTGATGCCTTTAATCTCACCTATCAGGAAGAAGGGTGGTTTAATGATGATTACATCGGTATTGACCAAGGGCCGATTATCATTCAACTCGAAAATTACGAGACCGGCTTAATCTGGAATATCCTGAAGAAGAATCCTTACATCGTTTCAGGATTAAAAAAAGCCGGTTTTACCGGTGGTTGGTTAGAAGAATCACAAGAAAGTAAATGAGGTAATAGTCTATGAAGTCATTTAAACTGCTTACGTTTATTACAGTACTTCTTTTAGGAGCTCAAACTCAGGTATTTGCGCAGCAAACCGTTACAGGTGTTGTTATTGACGCGGATACGAAAGAAACACTTCCCGGAGTAAACGTCATTGTTTTAGGAACCACAAAAGGAGTGGCTACCGATTTAGATGGTCGTTTCCAGTTAACCCTTGAACCGGGTGAAACCGTACTGCAATTTTCTTATCTCGGTTATGAAAAATTAGAACTTACCGTTGCAGGTGAAACAGAACTAAGGGTTGAACTTAAACCCATTGTTACCATGATGGATGAAGTGGTGGTAATTGGATATGGAACCGTTAAAAAGAGCGATTTAACAGGTGCCGTGAGTTCCATTAAATCCGCAGATATCGGAAAAGTTACTGCCTTTAATGCGGAGCAATCGCTACAAGGTAAAGTGAGTGGTGTTCAGATTACAACGACCTCAGGTGCTCCCGGTGCGGGTGCAGCCGTTCGAATTCGCGGGGTAGGTACGTTTAACAATTCCTCACCAATTTATGTAGTAGATGGCGTTATTCTCGATGATATTTCTTTTTTGAATTCGGGAGATATCGCTTCCATGGAAATTTTGAAAGATGCTTCGGCAACGGCTATTTACGGTTCACGCGGAGCGAATGGAGTTATTTTAGTTCAGACCAAAACCGGTTCGGCAAGTATGGAAAAGCCCATTGTAAGCTTAATGATGGAATCAGGCTTACAACAACTAGAGCGAAAAATTGATTTACTGGATGGACGTCAATTTGCGATTATTTCCAATGAAATTCGTCCGGGTTCCTACAATAACGTGGATGCCGTACCCAACACCGATTGGCAAGATTTAATTTTTGATGTTGCTCCGATGCAAAATCATCAGATTTCGGTAACCGGTTCAACAGCAAACTCTGATTATTATATCAGTTTTGGTGTGTTCCAACAGGATGGAATTATTGACAGATCCCATTTCGAGAGAATCACCCTTAAATTCAATAATACCTATCGTTTAACTAAGCAGTTTAAACTTGGGAATAATTTAACGATAGCCCCTTATAGCCAACAAGTTGCACCAAATGTTACGTTTTCCGCTTACAGAGCACAACCTTTATTAGAACCTTATTATCCTGATGGTTCTTATGGCGTTGTGTTTAACGTTGGGAATCCTTTAGCCGACCTCGAAAATTCCAACAATTATAATAGTGGTGTTCGAGTGGTAGGAAATGTGTACGCAGAAGCCTTACTAGCCAACGCGTTCTTAGTGAAATCAAGCTTTGGTACAGATGCTGCCTTAAATCGCTCGCGCTCGTTTACTCCGGCCTACACCGTGTTTAATCCTGATGGAACGGCTTCACAACAACAAAATGTGTTTAATGATATTTCAAAAAGTGAAGGCATCAATTATACCTGGCTTTGGGAAAACACAGTAACCTTCAATAAAACGTTTCAAAAAAAGCATTCCGTAAATGTGTTAGGTGGTTTTACCATGCAACAAACACGTTCGGAAAGCATGCGCATGGCTGGTCAGAATATTTTGCGAGAAGATGAGGACTTTTGGTACATCTTACCGTCGTACATTATTGATGAGGCCAATAATATCAACATGTTAAACTCGATTTTTAACGGCGTTGACCCCAATCAATACTATAATATGATGTCGTATTTGTTTCGATTCAGTTATACATTTGATGAGAAATATCTGGCTACTGTAACCGTTCGTCGTGATGGTTCATCCAAATTCAATGAAACTAATCGTTGGGGTACGTTTCCATCTTTTGCTTTGGGTTGGAATGTGAACAAGGAGTCGTTCATGAAGAATGTAACCTGGGTGAATGACCTAAAAATTCGTGCAAGCTGGGGACAAATCGGTAATGAAAAAATAGCCTATACCGACCGTTTCTCATCTGTTAACTCCGGTTTACTGGCCATTTTTGGAAATCCTGATGCGGCCTATGTAGCAGCAAGTTATGGACGCGCCGGAAATGCAGAATTACGTTGGGAAACCACCACCCAAACCGACGTTGGTATCGAATTTACAAGCTTAAATCGCCGTTTATCGGGTGAATTTGACTATTACAGCCGAACCACAGATGATATTTTAGTCTCATTGGCAACACCGGGACATTTAGGAAATGGTCAGGGGCAACGTATTCGTTTCAATGCAGCACAGATTTTAAACTCCGGATTTGAGTTTAGTTTGCGTTGGGATGATCGTTTCAACGACTTAGGCTACTCCATTGGTGTTGTAGGGAATACCATTCATAATGAAGTTCAGGCAATTGGTGGAAACGCCGGTATTGACTCCGTATTAATTGGTGGATTCTTAGGAAATGGTCAACCGGTTACCCAATCCACTATCGGACGGCCCATTGGAGCATTTTATGGTTATGTAACCGATGGTATTTTCCAAAATCAAGCAGAATTGGATGCCTATCCACATCTTGGCCTAGCCGGTGTTGGGGATCTTCGTTTTGTGGATATCAATGGAGATGGAATCATCAACGGAAACGACAGAACGTATTTAGGTTCACCGATTCCCGATTTTGTGTATGGTTTTAACTTTGATTTTGATTATAAAGGCTGGGATTTATCGATTGGTTTCCAAGGTCAAATGGGTAATGAAATTTTTAACGGTAAAAATGTGGTTCGTCCCGACCCTTACAACTTTGAAGCCCATGTTTGGAATCGTTGGACAGGAGAGGGAACGAGCAATTCTGAACCACGTCCATCGTTTGGTGGATATAACTTCCTGCCATCAGACCGATTCATACACGATGGTTCCTATTTGAGGCTGCGAAGTGTAGTTATAGGATACACCTTGCCTAAAAAATGGATTTCTTCGCTGCGATTGGCTTCAGCACGTGTTTATGCAAAAGCCAACAACTTATACACCTGGACTTCCTACACAGGTTACACACCTGAAATTGGTTCATTTGATGTGTTGTCTAACGGAATTGATAACGGTATTTATCCAATTCCACGCGTTTTTGCAATTGGTTTTAATACAACATTTTGAGGTTAAATCATGAAACAAATGAAAAAAATTGGACTTTTAACGCTCGGAATTTTAAGCTTCTCTTGCAGTGATTTCTTACAAGTAAATCCGCAGAATGAGCTCACGCAAGAAGCCTTTCCAACGAGTGCATCGGATGCCTTATTATCAACCAATGCCGTTTATTCTACGTTACGAAATTGGCACTATCACAGTGGTGGATTTCCAATTTTGGATATTATGTCGGATGATGCCCTAAAGGGAAGCAATCCTAATGATGCAGCCGGAACGGTAGGACCCTTCGATAATTTTACCCATCAAACTACTCAAGATGGTCTTGACCGTTGGTGGGCGGCTTTATATCAAGGTATTCGCAGAGCAAACGTGGTCATTGAAAAAGTAGCGTTAATAGATTTTGATGCTACATTAAGACAACGTTATATTGCAGAAGCCAGCTTTTTAAGAGCCTTATATTATTTTGATTTAGTACGCGCTTTTGGTGAAGTTCCAATCGTTACAAGTACAGAACCACCATTAAAAGTTCAAAAATCAAGTATAGCTGATGTATATGATTTGATTGAGCAAGATTTGCAAGTAGCCATTGATGGATTGCCCGAAAAAACGGCTTACAACAACGAAGACTTAGGGCGTGCTACAAAAGGAGCTGCTAAAGCCTTGTTAGCCAAAGTGTATTTGTTCCAACAAGATTTTGTAAATGCAGAGCTCTTGGCATTAGAAGTTATCAACTCAAACATCTATGATTTAGAGCCCAATTTTGAAGATGCCAATTCTCAAAACGGAGAACATGGAGTAGAATCGGTGTTTGAAGTTGGTGCTGTGGCCTCAGAAAGTAATGTGGGTAATCAGTATGCGAATACGCAAGGTGTTCGTGGCACTCCAAACCGTGGTTGGGGATTTAATCAGCCTTCTGTTTCGTTAAGAGCAGCTTTTGAAACCGGCGACCCACGTCAAGATGCAACCATTATTGAATTGGGCGAAGTTTTAGACGGAGTTCTTATTCAAGGCGATGGAACTACTCCTGATGTAGAGCGCGACGAAAACAATAACATCATTGCTATTGAAAGTTATAATCAAAAAGTGTGGATTCCCGGTTTAACAACAGATACTCAATATGGACATAATCGACGCATCATCCGTTTTGCTGATGTGCTGTTAATGGCAGCAGAAGCATTAAATGAAAACGATAAACCTGCACAAGCTTTGGTTCATTTGAATCGGGTTCGTGCACGTGCTCGTGCCGGAAATGCCGGAATTTTACCTGATATCACCGAAACAGGAAAAGCTGCTTTACGCGATATCATCATCAACGAAAGAAGAGTAGAGTTGGCCTTAGAAGGGCATCGCTTTTTCGACTTAGTTAGAACCGGTAAAGCCGTACAATTCCTGGGTCCACTTGGTTTTCAGGCAGGTAAACATGAATTCTTGCCCATTCCTCAAAATGAAATTGATATCTCTCAAGGCTCGCTGATTCAAAATCCGGCATGGGAATAATCAAAAAAAATCACTCACTCAAACAACAAAACCTTAACAGAGGTCAACTATGAAAACAACACGTACAACACTAAACCTTTTGATGGTACTCGTACTTTCAACAGGTTTATTCTTTTCATGCGGAAAAGATGATGGTCCAAAAGACTTGAATCTTGTTTCCATGCTTGCCGGAGATATCGATCTTAACGGCGCAACTAGCCCTGAAAATGTTCCGGTAAATCCAACGATTACCGTTACGTTTAATACCAGCATCAATGCTGCAACAGCTACATCGGCTAACATCAAATTAACGCAAGATTATGATAATGCTGATATTGCACTTAACATTGCCGTAGATGGTGCCGTTCTAACCATTACTCCACAAGCTGCTTTAGGTACAGGTACTTTGTATGAGTTAAGTTTAGGTTCAGGTTTATTAAACAGCGACGACCAACCTTTAGCTAACACATCAAGAACCTTCAAAACGGTAGGTACATTTAGTCCATCAGGATTAGTAGCTCATTATACGTTTGAAGACAATGCCAATGATGTGGTTGGTAATTTCGACCCTGCCGCTTCAGCTATTGTGGATATTACTTACACAGCAAGCCGTAATGCAGCTGCCGGAAAAGCTGCTGAATTCAATGGAACTACATCTATCATTGAAATTCCAAATGGCGATCAATTGATTACCTCGGAAAGTTTAACCTTAAGTTTCTGGGTTAAAACCAATTCAGCAGATAAAACATCTGGTCATTTTGTAATGGGTTTAGGCGCTTTCTACGGTTTGCAATATGAAATCTTCGGTGGATACGACGGTGCTAAATTTGCTGTTCGTTACGAATTTGAAGACGAAACAACCGGAGCAGAAGATATGTGGTTCCCATCTGGCGCTACCGATAACACAAACGGTGGCTGGCAGGGTTGGGACTTTGCAAAAAGTCTGACTCAGGAAGAAATGATTGCCTTATTGCGCGACAACTGGTTACACGTAACTTTAACCTATGATGGTGCTGAGAAAAAAGGAACCTTGTATTACAACGGCGAAAAAATGAAAAGTTTCGACTTCGATTTATGGCCTGAAGGTGATGCAAAACGTACCGTTACCGGTGTAACCTATGCCGGAGTTGCTCCAGAAGTAGTAAATGAATTTGCCTTAGGTTTCATTCATTCACGTGCAGGTACTATGTGGGATGCAGAACCTTGGGGTGGATATGATTTTGCAACGGCAAACCACTTTAAAGGTCAGTTAGATGACATCAAATTCTGGCATAAAGCACTTACTGCTGAAGAAGTTCGCTTAATGTTCGAATCAGAAGAATAATCACGTGTAGGTAAACATCCTTCGGGTGTTTAACGGGGAACCCGCTCACAGCTGATGAGCGGGTTCACTTTTTTTTGGATTTAATGAAGCCCTCATGTTCGCTAATTTCTCAATCTTAGTACGACTTTTACTACTGACGTTCTTGTTTTCTTCAGGACTTTTCGCCTGTAAAAAAGATGAACCTCAGACTGATCCTGAATTTTTTCAACTATTGCGTACTCAAATTGACGCTATAACCCTTTCCGGTTCGCAAATAATTCGTGAAGTTTCCATTGAACCCTTGATAAAGATTCAGTTCTCAGCCGCTGTGGATACTGTTTCTGCGAAAGAGCACATCTTGTTAAAGGAAGAAGAAACAATCATAGTTCCACTTCAATTTTCATTTTTGGATGATGCTCGCACGATTGAAATCCGTTCAATTGAACCACTACATTATTTTAAAGCATTTAATCTCATAATCTCGGATGCGTTCAAAGGCGCAGATGGACAATCATTTCCGGGAATTTCTTACACGTTTGAGACCGAACAAGGAACGTTTGAATTGGTATCGGCAACCATCAACGGACAAAACCTGAAAACGAGTGCTCCTATTCGGAATGTGACCTATAATCAAGTAGAGATTGTGTTGGAATTTTCTGAACCGCTAGACCCCAACACCTATCAATCGCGCCTTTTTATAAGTCCGGGCGTTGGCTTGAATTATCAACTCAGTTCAGACCAAAAAACGGTTACGATTACCAATTCCGGCGATTTTGATTATTATGAAAGTTATACGATAGCAGCAAGTTCTGCTTTGGAGTCAGCCAATAACTTTGTATTTGAAGGATTTAGTAAGTCTTTTTCAACGGGATTAAATCCAACGATTAAAAAACCCCTGTTATCCGATGAAGAACTCTTGGATTTGGTTCAGGCACAAACATTTACATACTTTTGGGATTATGCGCATCCTGTGAGTGGATTAGCTCGCGAACGGTATAATTCAGGTGAAACGGTAACTATTGGCGGAAGTGGATTTGGTGTAATGTCGCTATTAGTGGGCATTCACAGAAACTTTATAACACGTGCACAAGGCGTTGAACGACTTCAAAAAATCGTAAACTTTTTAGAAAATGCAGACCGGTTTCATGGAGTTTGGCCACATTGGATGAATGGTTCAACCGGAACAACGATACCTTTCAGTGCCAATGATAATGGCGCTGATTTAGTAGAAACAGCGTTTATGGCTCAAGGATTAATTACCGCCCGTGAGTTTTTAGATTCCACTTCAACCGAAGAAAAA
>CAZIQX010000082.1:9469-10764 GCA_964541325.1 uncultured Chitinophagales bacterium
AAACCAATTATTAGATACTATTGAATGAGATTGGTTTACCCGTGATGGGCAAGACGTGTTATATTGGCATTGGTCACCCGATAAAAACTGGGCAATGAATATGCAAATTAAAGGATACAACGAAGCCTTGATTATTTATGTGTTAGCAGCCTCATCAAAAAATCATAGCATTGATGCTGATGTGTATCATAAAGGTTGGGCATCGAATGGTAACATCAGAAATAACAAAACGTTTTACGGTTATACCTTGCCGGTTGGATATGATTACGGCGGACCCTTGTTTTTTGCGCATTATTCATTTTTAGGTTTAGACCCACGCTCACTTTCTGATACGTACGCGGATTATTGGGAGCAAAATCGTGTTCATTCGCTCATCAATTACGAACATGCCGTACGAAATCCATTTAATTTTATGGGATATAGTGAAGATTCGTGGGGATTTACAGCTAGTGACGACCATACCGGTTATGGTGTTCATGAACCAACTCGCGATAACGGTACGATTTCACCCACGGCTGCACTTTCGTCTTTTCCATATACACCGGAAGAATCTATGAAAGCCCTTAAACATTTTTATTATGTGTTAGGTGATAAACTTTGGGGACAGTACGGCTTTTATGATGCTTTTAATCCAACGCAAGGGTGGTGGGCGTCTTCTTTTTTAGCTATCGACCAAGGCCCGATTATCGTTATGATTGAAAATCATCGTTCAGGTTTACTTTGGGATACCTTTATGAAAGCCCCCGAAGTTCAAACTGCTTTAGAAAAATTACAATTTACAAACGCTAATTAAATTAGGAGTACAGCTATGATTCGGTTACGACCGGGATTCCTTTTAAGTCTCATTATTGGATTAAGTTTCTGTGGAAACCCATCACAACGTGCAGGAAATGATGCTATCGACCGCAAAGTAGATTCATTGTTAGCTATCATGACCTTGGATGAAAAAATTGGTCAGCTAACCTTGTACACAAGTGATATGGACCAAACAGGCGCCTTTTTGCGTCCACAGTACATTGAGGACATCAAATCGGGAAAAGTAGGTTCAATTTTTAACGCTTACGGTGCAGAGTACACGCGCAAGTTGCAGGAAATGGCAGTAAACGGAACCCGTTTGGGAATTCCATTGCTTTTTGGATACGATGTAATTCACGGTCACCGTACGATTTTTCCCGTTCCATTAGGTGAAGCCGCAAGTTGGGATTTAAAAGCAATTCGTAAATCTGCAGAAATTGCTGCCCGCGAGGCCGCTGCTGAAGGCTTGCATTGGACATTTGCCCCTATGGCTGATATTT
>CAZIQX010000082.1:10774-13069 GCA_964541325.1 uncultured Chitinophagales bacterium
TTCCCGTGATCCTCGTTGGGGACGTATTGTAGAAGGTGCCGGGGAAGACCCATACCTAGGTTCACTTATTGCCGCCGAGCGCGTTAAAGGCTTTCAGGGAGAAGATATTAAAGACTTACACACGATTGCAGCAACGGTAAAACACTTTGCCGCTTACGGTGCAGCCCAAGCAGGTCGTGATTATCACAGCGTGGATATGTCGGAAAGAATGTTACGCGAAGTGTATCTGCCACCATACAAAGCAGCTATAGATGCCGGCGCGTTAACCGTTATGACATCCTTCAACGATTTGAATGGCATTCCGGCAACGGCTAATACCTATTTATTTGATGATATCCTCAGAAAAGAATGGGGATTTACCGGATTTGTGGTAACCGATTACACGGCAATTATGGAATTGTTATACCACGGAGTTGCAAAAGATGCACACGAAGCTAGTGCATTAGCCATGAATGCAGGTGTAGATATGAGCATGCAAGACGGTTATTATGCTCAAACTTTAGCTGATTTAGTGAAGCAGGGGAAAGTATCCGAAAAACAAATTGATATAGCTGCGGGACGCATTCTTCGCGTAAAATTTCAGTTGGGTTTATTTGAGGATCCGTATCGTTATTCAGATGTGGAGCGACAAAAAGCAGAGATTATGAAACCCGAAAATATAGCTGCTGCTCATGATATGGCTAAAAAATCCATTGTGTTACTGAAAAACCAAAAACAAACCTTGCCAATCAGTAAGAATGTTAAAACGATTGCAGTAATTGGTCCTTTGGCAGATGCTAAACGCGATTTAATTGGTTCCTGGTCAGCGGCTGGAGATTGGTCGAAATCAGTAACTATGCTCGAAGGCTTAAAAAAGAAATTGCCCAATGCACGGTTTATCTATGCAAAAGGTGCTGAAATTGAAGGCAAAGACACGAAAGGATTTGCAGAAGCCGTTCGTGCTGCGCGTCAGGCCGATGTTGTTATTATGGGGCTTGGTGAAGCTTTTTGGATGTCGGGTGAAGCCGCATCGCGTTCTGAAATTGACCTTCCGGGAGTTCAGGAAGAATTGGTAAAAGAAATTCACAAAACCGGAAAACCAATTGTGGCCGTGTTAATGAATGGACGTCCATTAACCATCAATTGGCTGGAAGAAAATGTGCATGCAATCCTGGAAACATGGTATTTAGGTACAACAACCGGTGATGCTATCGCTGATGTTCTCGTTGGGGATTACAATCCTTCGGGAAAACTCCCGGTAACGTTTCCTAGAAATGTGGGTCAAATCCCCATATTCTATTCTATGAAAAACACGGGGCGACCCTTTGAGGCACAAAATAAATACACCTCCAAGTATTTAGATGTACCCAATGAGCCCTTATATGTTTTCGGATATGGATTAAGTTACACCACATTCGATTACTCCGCCTTGAGTTTATCAGCTAAGGAAATAACAGAAAATCAAACACTTACGGTTAAGGTGAATCTCACAAATTCCGGAAAGTTTGATGGCGAAGAAGTGGTTCAGTTGTATATAAAAGACAAAGTTGCTTCGGTATCACGCTCAGTAATCGAGCTTAAAGATTTCCAAAAAGTATTTCTGAAAGCAGGCGAAACCAAAGAAATCACCTTTACTTTAGATAAAGAAGATTTATCCTTTTACCGTGCTGATATGAGTTGGGGGACAGAACCCGGCGAATTTGTAGTTTATGTAGGGGGAAATTCTCGTGATACCAAATCAGCAGAGTTTGTTCTGAAGTAAGAAATAAAAAGGTTGATTCTAACATAAAATTGAGTCAACCTTTTTAGTTTACCCCATTCTTTAACGTACCGGACTAAAGCATGACACTTTCCGCAATAGATTACCTTGTATTTGCTCTTTATGGCATCAGTATTATTTCCTTGGCACTTTGGGTTTCCAGAAAAAAAGAAGGTCATGAAACCGATTCAGGGGATTATTTTTTGGCCGGGAAATCCTTGCCTTGGTGGGCTATCGGTTCCTCGCTCATAGCCTCGAATATTTCAGCAGAGCAGTTTATTGGGATGTCAGGTTCGGGATTTGCTCTCGGAATGGCTATTGCCTCTTATGAGTGGATGGCTGCAGCAACGCTATTGATTGTAGCGGTTGTATTCCTGCCCATCTTTTTAAAGAAAAACATTTTCACGATGCCTCAATTCCTTGAATTACGTTTTGATAAACGCGTTAAAACGGTGATGGCGTTTTTCTGGCTCATCGTGTTTGTGTTTGTAAACTTAACTTCAGTTTTGTATCTCGGTGCGCTTGCAATGGAACGAGTTATGGGGCTTGATTTTACC
>CAZIQX010000083.1:0-1814 GCA_964541325.1 uncultured Chitinophagales bacterium
GAAGAACGTGAACAAGTATTGGTTTACATTCGCGAAATGGCCAATACGTTAAAAAAACGTGGGGTACGTATTAAAATCGACGATCGTGAGCAATACAAACCCGGCTGGAAATTTGCTCAGCATGAAGTTGAAGGAGTACCGTTGCGTGTTGCTGTAGGTCCACGCGATATGCAAAATGGAATGGTTGAGTTAGCACGACGTGATACCAAAACCAAGCAGGTAATCAGTAAAGAAGAATTAGTAAATACTGTGGAGGGACTTCTCGAAGAAATCCAACGTAGTTTATTTGAACGAGCGAAAGCACGCCGAACCGAACTCACATCGGTAGTTTCTACTTACGATGAATTCAAAAGCGTTCTCGATTCCAAAGGTGGTTTTATTTATGCGCATTGGGATGGAACAGCTGAAACTGAATCAAAAATAAAAGAAGAAACCAAAGCAACCATTCGCTGTATCCCTCTGAATAATCCCTATAAATCCACAGGAACGTGCATGGTTACAGGTAAACCATCCGAGCAGATGGTTTTATTTGCCAGAGCATATTAATTCGTTTAAAAAGGGCTTCAAAAGAGCCCTTTTTTGTTTTGAGTAACTAGGTTTTGTTAATACCTTGCCTATGGGTTAGCAACAATTAAAGACGTAACATCATGAAATTTTTCCCGGTTTTTTCGGCTTCGCAAGCTCAGGAATTAGACCAAAAAACCATGAATCATTTTCACTTACAAGATGATGTTCTCATGGAATTAGCAGGTTCAAAAGCTGCTGATTGGCTTGCAAAAAAGAATCCTTCTTCTGTTTTAGTATTGATTGGGCCTGGAAATAATGGGGGCGACGGGTTAGTTTTAGCCCGACATTTAGCTTTACTAAAACCGGAATGTTCCATTTTTGTTTATGAACTTTTTCCTCAAAAAAAAAATTCACTAGCCTCTAAAAACTGGGATAGATTGCTTCCTTTGCTGCAATCGAATCGCATTTCCCAACTTGAAACAATTGACCACTACACATTCGATTTTGTAGTTGATGCCGTTTTTGGAACAGGATTACAGCGAAGTATTGAACCCGCTGTGGGTAAACTATTTGATGAAATTAATCAACAAGAAGAGATACAAATAGTAGCTATTGATTGCCCTAGTGGTCTTAATGCAACCACGGGTTCTATTCTTGGAAATGTGCTTAAAGCGGATTTCACGTTAACTTTTGGTGGTAAAAAAACCGGTTTTTACATGGATGAAGCCTATATATTCTTAGGCGATATAGAAGTGATACCCATTGGTTTTGATTCAGATTTGGTTAACACGCCTTTTTTTGAAGCTGATCTTGAGTCGTTGGAGCCCCAAAAAATCAAGCGAAAGCATAAATATGACGATGGTTATGTGAGTATAATTGCAGGAAGTTCCAATCTGAGTGGGGCAGCGTATTTAGCCTGCGCTGCTGCTTTGAGTGCGGGGGCTGCAGCCGTAGAACTGTATTACCCGAAAGGCCTCTTCCCCGTATTTGATATTTTGTTACCTGATGTTTTAAAAAAGCCCGTTGGCGATGATTCGGATTTCTTTTTTAGTGAAAATCATGTTGATCTAATCGCTAAAAGTATTGCATCAGGTAAACGAAGTGTAGTTTTGGGGCCAGGAATTGGACGGGAGAAAGCTACAGAGGCCTTTGTACATCAACTCATTCCACATTTACCTGAAAAAACAGTTTTAGATGCTGATGCTCTTTATCACCTTTGCTCGTTTAATTCATCCTTTTCGTTTCCTTATTGTTTAACTCCACATGTGGGTGAGCTCTCGAAATTAACGGGCTCATCGATCAAAACA
>CAZIQX010000083.1:1824-2945 GCA_964541325.1 uncultured Chitinophagales bacterium
CAAGCATTGCTTTATGCTCAAAAACATTCCGTTCATGTATTCTCCAAAGGAACCTATGGTGCATTTATTTCACCGGATGGCATATGTACTTTTTTACCTTATACTAATCATTGGTTCAGAAAAACAGGTTTTGGGGATGTTTTTTCGGGATATTTAGCCGCAATATGGTTGACAGACAACAACATAAAAACTAGTTTTGCTCGTACTTCACAAGAGTTATGGAAAAAAGCCCAATCCTGTAAGTGCGAAAATTTAACACCTCAACATCTCATCACATTTTGAAAAAGACACTTTTTTTAAGCGGTTTAATCACTTATACAATCATACTTGCAGCCGTAACATTAGCACCTGCTGAATTTTTATCTAAAGCACCCTTCAATATTTGGGACAAATTGATGCATGCGCTTACTTTTGGGTTTTGGTCAGCCTTATTTTATCTGTATGGATTTTTTTTTACTACTTTCGATAACGTTAAAATTGTAAAGCAAGCTATCGGTTGGGGGATTTTTTATGGTGTTCTCATCGAAATTCTACAGCTCACATTACCAATAAACCGATCCTTTGAATGGCTGGATATGCTTGCTGACGCAGTAGGTTCAGTAGGGTTTACTTTATTAATTCATTTTACAATTAGGACTGAAAAATCCGCATTTAAAGCAAAATAAACGAGATTTTTTTTGAAATCAGGGTTGCATTTCTTTTCAAAAAAACTTTTCTTTGAAGTTAGCCGAATAAAAGCAGTATTTAATCAAACGAATCTATGTTAGAAAGAAAAAAACCGGAAGCGGATTTACGCAAAAGTTATACGGTGTTTATGCAGCTAGGTCTGGTAATCACATTGGGTATCATGATTCTGCTATTCAAAGTGGAATTCAAAAGCGAATCCGAAATGATTATTCAAACGGTTGAACAAGAAACCGTAAAAATGGAAGAAATCGAGCAAACTCGTCAGGATGTGAAACCACCACCTCCTCCAAGACCACCTGTTCCGGTTGAAGTTCCAAACGATGAGGTTATCGAAGAAGAAATTCTTGATTTGGATGCTGAGTTAGATCTCGATGCACCTATTGATTTACCCCCACCACCTCCTCCTGCTGAAGAAGAAGAGCCCGATGTATTCG
>CAZIQX010000083.1:2955-6068 GCA_964541325.1 uncultured Chitinophagales bacterium
GCGCCCGCCGCGACCGGGATGCCGAGCCCGTTGTAGAAAAACGCCCAGAAATTAAAGGCGGGATGAAAGAACTTTATAAATACATTCAATATCCTGAAATTGCTCGTAAGGCCGGTATTGAAGGTCGTGTAATTCTTGAGTTCGTAGTGGATGAAAGAGGTAAAGTTTCCAATATTAAAGTTTTACGCTCAGTTGGTGGCGGTCTTGATGAAGCTGCAATTAGTGCTGTACAAAAAGTAAAATTTACACCCGGTATGCAACGTGGTCGCCCTGTTAAAGTTCGCTACACCTTACCGGTAACCTTTAAGCTCTCCAGCTAAATTATTTTCAAATACTGCTTACAAAAAAAGCCCCGACAATCTCGGGGCTTTTTTTATTCCGCATATTTTTTTCTTAGCGTCCAGTTTTTAAACGCCTCTAGTACTCGGATTAAATTATCATATCCAACTTTAGTCTTGGCATCATCCACCAAAAACCATTCAACAGCTTCAATTTCTTCATCGCCTTGCGGATGAAAAGATTGTTCAGGAGCTGTTGCTACAAACCAATACGTGGTTTTACCCCAATCTTGTTCAAATGCTGAATATTCATGATAGGTATGTAATAATTCTTCATGAATCGTGACATCAACAATGCCTAATTCCTCTTCTAATTCACGTTTTGCACAAATACGAATGGTTTCTTCTTCTTCTTTCTTCCCTTTTGGTAAATCCCACTTTCCTTTTCGGAAAATGAGCGCTACCTGTGCGCTGTTTTCAATCATTCGAAACAAAACAGCGCCGGCAGCTTCAATTTGAATTCTATCAACCATTAGTCTGCTTTCTTTTCGGCAGCTTTATCCGCATTTTTTTCATCCACATAGTTTAAACGTAGCGTATTTAACACTTGTGTGAGATATCCTTTCAGCTCTGTTGGCAAATTTGAAGATGTAAATTTTTCCAACATGCTTAAGGTATCAATAGCATATTTTGCGGTACTTAAATCTCGCTCAATTTTGTCTGTTGATGGATTTTTTAGTTTACCCATACCCATCATTGCAATTTGTTCATGCTGCTGAACTAACATCATAAACAACAATTGGTCTTGTTGCTCTTGAGTTAAGTTTTGTCCTGCAAAGTCCATAGTGTTTCCTTTGGAATCGTTTTCTAGGTTTTCAGTTTAATTATGTAGTCTTAGCATGGATTCAATCCGCTAGAATCCTACGTTTTTTATATTTTGCTAAAATTACGAATCCCGTGTTTTTAATCTTTAATTTTTTTGATTCATGGCTCATTTACACCCTTTCAAAGCTTGGCGTCCCACTCAAGAAACTATTTATGAAATTGCCTGTGTTCCCTACGACGTAATTGATACCGATGAAGCACGAGCTTTAGCTGAAGGAAAACCAAACTCATTTTTGCATGTTATTCGTCCCGAAATAGATTTACCTGAATCCATTGATATCCATGCAAATGAAGTGTACGAACAAGGAAAAATCAATCTGGAAAAATGTCTTTCATCCGGATTAATGACTCAAGAATCTGAGCCTTCACTCTATGTATATCGGCTGATTATGGATGGTCGCGAACAAACCGGGATTTTCGGATGCGTTTCTGTGGCCGATTACGATTCCAATGTTATTTTAAAACATGAACTCACACGTCCGGATAAAGAAGACGACAGAACGCGTCACATTTTAACGCAATCAGCGCATGCAGAACCGGTTATGCTTACTTACAAAGATCATGAACAGGTGAATCAACTCGTATTACAAACGATGCAATCTGCACCTATGTTTGATTTCGTAGCAGATGACGGCGTTGCACATACCTTATGGAAAATTGATTCTGCAACTGAATTAGTTTCCAGTTTTGCTGAAATTGCACATCTGTATGTGGCCGATGGACATCATCGTTGTAAAAGTGCATCTCGTGTAGCAGAAGAACTCGCGAAAAATGAAATTCACAAAGATAACCAAGAGTATCAGTTTTTTCCGGCTGTACTTTTCCCTATGAGTATGATGAAAATCTTAGCCTACAATCGGGTGGTTAAAGGAGTCGAAACCGATTTTTTAGCCGCTCTTGAAATGAATTGCACCAAAGCGGATTATACTGCTTCTACACCACAACATGCTGGTGACTTTTCTGTTTATGTTGATGGAAAATGGACAACGTTTCAATTGCCAAAAACGTTAGGAACCGCTGTTGCAGATCGTTTAGATGTCTCCCGATTAAGTGAATTTGTGCTTCAGCCTTTGTTAGGAATTCACGACCAACGAACTGATAAACGAATTCAATTTGTAGGTGGCATTCGAGGAACTCAAGAACTAGAAAAATTGGTGAATACCGGAAAAGCTGATGTAGCGTTCAGTATGTTTCCTACCTCCATTCAAGAACTCATGGATGTATCCGATGCCGGAGAACTTATGCCACCAAAATCAACCTGGTTTGAACCCAAATTACGTTCTGGCTTACTAATACACACCTTTTAGTTTTCACCGCTATGCAACGAGCTCATAATTTCAGTGCAGGACCGGCTGCCCTTCCTACTCCGGTTTTAGAACGCGCACAAGCTGAATTATTAAACTATAAAGGTGTAGGCGCTTCGATTATGGAAGTGAGTCACCGTGGTAAAGAATTCGACCCGATCTTCGATTCTGCCAAAGCCAGACTGCGTCGTTTGTTAGGATTAGAGGAGTCTTATCATGTGTTCTTTCTTCAGGGCGGGGCTACACATCAGTTTTTTATGGTGCCCATGAACTTCTTGCAATCAGGGGAATCGGCAGATTACATCAATACCGGAGTTTGGTCGCAAAAAGCTATTAAGGAAGCAAAAATTTATGGAGATATTCGTGTTCCATATTCGTCAGAAACATTTGGTTTTGACCGCGTTCCCAAGCCCAACGAAATTTCGTTCAATCCGAATGCTAAATTTGTTCATTTTACGTCGAATAACACCATTTATGGAACCCAGTTTCATCAAGAACCGGAAACCGACGGTATTCCGTTAGTTTGTGATGCCTCTTCTGATTTTCTATCCAGACCCATTAACACACCGAAATATGGGTTAATTTATGCTGGAGCACAGAAAAATTTGGGGCCAAGTGGCGCTGCTGTAGTCATTTTAAACGATGA
>CAZIQX010000083.1:6078-13060 GCA_964541325.1 uncultured Chitinophagales bacterium
ATACCGAAAACATCCCTACTTATTTACAATATCGTTCTCATGTAGGTGAGTTATATCATACACCACCAACATTTACAATTTATTTGATTGATTTAGTTCTTGAATGGTTAGAAAATTTGGGAGGCGTTTCAGAAATGGAGAAAATCAACCAAAAGAAAGCTGAGTTATTGTATTCAGCAATTGATAAGGATGATTTTTATGAAAATCAGGTTCAGTTAGATTCCCGTTCAAACATGAATGTGTTGTATCGAATAAAAAATCGAGAACTCGAAGCCCGTTTTTTGAAAGAGGCTGAAGCAGAATTCTTGATTGGCCTAAAAGCACATCGGACAACCGGTGGTATTCGCGCCAGTTTGTACAACGCCATTTCGTTACAATCGGTGCAGATTTTGGTTGATTTTATGAACGAGTTTAGACGAAAAAACGGCTAGTGGAGATGTAATCTGCTCAAGGCGTTTATTACATTCGAGAGTTGACCTTAATCAACAAGAAATGGTCTTACGTTTTTTACCGATGCCCGAGAATTATCGAAGAGCCGCCATCGTAAAGCAATTCAAATCATTCATAATGAATTAGATTGAAAGTTACTTACATTAAAAATGGCTCAAGAAAATAGATAAGGAAGTAGGATAGGCCATCAATGTGAAAAGAACACCATAAACTGCGCCACCAATATGTGCATCGTGATTGATATTTCCTAAACCTCGTTTACTTGCGTAAATGCTATAGGCCATATATAAAAAGCCAAATATAATTGCGGGGATACCAATCGGGATAAAGAACAAATACAAATTTGTAAACGGATTAAACAAGATGAATGAAAATATAACCGCTTCTACAGCGCCTGAAGCCCCCAAGGAAGCATAATTCGGATTATCCTTGTGCTTATAAACAGTTGGTAGACTAGAAACAATGGCAGCACTCACATATAACACCGTAAATAAAACGGGACCAAGAACCGACTCTAAATACGGTCCAAAAAAGAATAGTGTAATCATGTTAAATGCTAAATGCGTGAGGTCGGCATGCAAAAAACTACTTGTAAACAACTGAAACCAACGTTTTTCATGCCAAACTTGATAGGGAAATAACATGCCCTGTTGTTGAAATTGTGGCGTAAAAGTCCATGCGGATAGCGTGGTAATTAACGTAGCGATAATAAATACAAATGCCATATCTCAACGATTAAAAAGTTTTTCCTATTTCCTTGAAACGTAATTTCTCTTTTTTATAACTGTTAGGGTAAAGTAGTGTCAACGTTTCATTTTGGCTTAAAATAGAGAATCTTTACACACTCCTTATCCAAATTTTTCTATTTCTTTCCTTAAAAATTGGAGTACCTTTGGTTCGCAAAAGGAGTTCTTTATGATTCAAAAAATGCCAAAATGGATTTGGCTAGGTGGATTTGTCCTTAGTTTTTTTGCCGGCATGATAAACGTAGTGAGTGTACTGAGTTTTCAACATCAAGCAGTTTCGCACATGACCGGCAGCTTAACGCAACTTGGTATTCAAGTGTATTCAACAAGTTGGGAGGCGAGTTTACACTTAATTGGCGTGCTTTTCAGTTTTCTTTTAGGTGCAATTTTATCAGGGATGATTATTCGTGATGCTTTACTCGCATTTGGAAAGCGCTATGGAATTGTTCTCATGATTGAAGCCATTTTCCTTATCATAAGTATATATTTATTTCGGAATCAATTGTATTTCGCTGATTATTTTATCAGTGCGGCTTGTGGGTTACAAAATGCAATGGCAACTACCTACAGCGGTGCCGTTCTAAGAACCACGCATATGACTGGTGTGGTAACCGACTTAGGTATTTTAATTGGCCACTTTTTTCGGCGTCTCCCAATTTCATTGATTAAGTTACGCTTGTACATTGGCCTATTAAGTGGATTTACAATCGGAAGTTTTACCGGAGTTTGGTCGTATCAACTTTTGCAGATGAATGCCTTATGGATACCGGGAATCAGCTTACTTTTAGGCGGATTTACGTACACTTCCATCCGTTTACATCAAGAACGAACTAGCGCAAATACTGGCGGACAGTTTGAATAAACAAGTCTCGTTTAACGGGTTTACGTAAAAATCCAACTATTCCAGCATCAATTAAAGCCTCTTTTTGCTCTTTAAACGCCAAAGCAGACATTGCAATTATCGGTACGGTAGTAAAGCGCTGCTTAAGCTTGTGCGCTAATTCAATACCGGTCATTCCCGGCATATTGATATCGGTAATGATTAATCGAATAGGCACATTCATAACGGTTCGCATAGCCATTTCTGCATTTTCAGCCTGATAGGCCGTAATTCCCTCTTTTGCCAAAAAACTAGCATACAAAACCAAAATAGTCTTGTCGTCATCAATCAATAACACATTTTCACTCATGCGCTTCTACCTTCGGTTATCTTACAATCCTTGAATTTTACACTGACAAAATACAAAATCAGTCTATTTGATTTCGATTTTTCAAATTTGTTTAACCAAAAGTGATTTCAACGCATCCGTTTGTTCACTTTTTTAAAAAAATCTTAATCTTGCTCGTAGATTCAAATGGGATTCGTTCACTTTGTTTGGTTTTAATTTTTGATTGGGTTTTGTTTATTCCAAATCCGGCATTGCTTATATTTAATGCCGAATTGCCGAAATAGCTCAGGTGGTAGAGCGACGCTCTCGTAAAGCGTAGGTCGTGGGTTCGAGTCCCATTTTCGGCTCCGCGGGCTGCTGAATAGCAGCCTTTTTTGTATCAACTAGTTTACTTGAACTCATGGAAAAACTTCAGCTCAAAAAGAAACTCGAAAAACGTTTTTTACATGGACACGATTGGGTGTTTAGCAATGAGTTGGAGCCCGGATTCAAATCAATTCCTGCCGGTTCAACTGTTGAGATTTACGACTCTCAAGGACGGTTTGCGGCTACAGGTTTTATCAATCCAAATTCTTTGATAACATTTCGCGCCTTAAGCAGAAAACAAGAACCTCTTGATGCCGATTTTTTCAAAAAACGATTACAATCTGCCATACATTTAAGAAAATCATTGATTAAAACAAGTAATTCCTACCGTTTGGTTTACGCTGAAAGTGATGGATTACCCGGACTTTTAATTGATCAATACCATGATGTGCTTAGTGTTCAAATTAACTCTGCCGGAATGGAAACTCACAAAGAACTTCTGATTGAATTATTGGATGAACTCTTGAGTCCCAAAGCTATTGTTTTACGCAACGATCACTATCATCGAAGTTTAGAGCAATTACCTGAAGAACAACGAATGGCAAAAGGCGTTGAAGCTGATGCCATAACTAGCATGGAAGAACATGGTTTAATCTACGAAGTGAATGTACTTTCCGGACAAAAAACAGGTCTTTATCTTGATCAGCGAGATAATCGCCTGTGGTTCAGAGGTTTAGTGAATTCAGAGTCGCGTGTTTTTGATGGATTCTGTAACGAAGGTGGTTTTGCCTTGAATGCCAAAAAAGCAGGTGCGCGTGAAGTAATCGCAGCCGATATTGCAGAACACGTACTAGAACGCGCCCGTGTAAACGCTTCTCGAAATCAACTTGATGTCGATTTTCAAAAACTGGATTTGATGAAATCCGGCCTAGATTTAAACGAATTAGGCTTGTTTGATGTCGTTAATCTCGATCCACCCAATTTTACCCGAAATCGTAAAACGGTTCCCGTAGCACTTCAGGGATATACAAAAATGCACCGTATGGGCATGAACTTATTAAAATCGGATGGATTTCTGGTAACTGCGAGTTGTTCTCATCACATTTCCGAAGATGCTTTTGTGGATACTGTTAGAAAAGCAGCTTACAAAGAAGGACGCACTCTAAAGATGATTTTTAAATCGACTCACGCCGCCGATCATCCGATTCACCCTAATATGCCCGAAACGGAATACTTAAAACTATTTGCGTTCCAGGTTGGGTAAGTTGATACATTGTGGAATGCCAAACTTATCAAGAGCTTTATCACCAAACGTTATAGTGCCAAATTGTGTCATCCACAGTGAAGCCAAAGCTAACACGCAGGCATCAAGTACATCATCAACGGCAAAATCATTTCGTTTTCCTTGATTGATAAATGATTGAATGGTTTTGGTAGACAAACCTGAACGTTCTAAACAACGCAACCGCTGCTGAAATCCCCATTCGGATTTCTTGGATTCAAGCACGTCATCTTTTGAAATTATTTGAAAAACAGATTCCGGATGAGATTCGTTAATACATGAAATCTTCGAAGGATTTTCTCGCAAAAACAAATCAGCCTCACGAATTTTGGGACAGATATTCCAAGCTTGTAACGAAATCCGCTTACCCGTTTTTTGTTGATTGATATCTCCGGCTGAGTTAAAATCCTTCGCATAAACAGCTTCGCGAACCGGTGTCATAAAAACCGAAGCTTGTTTTTTCCCTAATCGTTTTCTGAGCTCTACATCACAAGCACGATGCGAGTGTTCTGCTAAGCCAAGTGGAATATCTATACAACTGTAAACCGGTTCCTCGAGCGACAATTCCCGCAACGATTGAATAAGTTTCAGCTCTAATTGAAAATTTTCATCAATTTTTGCAACTATCCAACCTTTTCGGCAACCATCAATTCCAATATAATTCATGCCAAAGAAACCCATAAAAAAAGCCGAAGCGTTCATGCACTTCGGCTTTTTTTGGGTGAATATTGATTTATTTCACTAGAGGTTTTAGTTGGATATGAAGTTCATCCAATTGTTTGGGTTCTACCACATCCGGACAATTATCCATCAAACTTTGCGCTTTTTGGTTTTTGGGGAATGCAATGACTTCACGCAAGCTTTTTGCACCGGTAATGAGCATCATCAAACGGTCGAGTCCTAACGCAATTCCACCGTGTGGAGGAGCGCCATATTTGAATGCACCTAACAAGAATCCGAATTTTTCTTGAGCTTCCTCTTCGCCAATTCCTAATAATCGGAACATCTTTGATTGAACATCTCGGTTGTGAATACGGATAGAACCTCCGCCTAATTCACTGCCATTCAACACCAAGTCGTAGGCGCGAGCACGAATGGAAAGAGGGTCCGTTTCCATTTTTGGAATATCTTCATCTTTTGGTGATGTAAATGGGTGATGCATGGCATAATAGCGACCATCTTCAGCTGAATATTCAACCAATGGGAAATCCGTTACCCACAAGAAATTGTATCTGGAGTAATCAATCAAGTTATAATCATGCCCCATAATGAGTCGCAAACCACCTAATTGATTAAGCACATCGGCACGTTTTCCGGCTAAAATCAAAATCAAATCGCCCTCGTTTGCGCCGGATTTTTCAATCATTTCTTTGGTGATGTCATCACTTACAAATTTTCCAACGCTCGAATACACTTCATCTTTATTGTTCTTGATGTAGATGAGTCCACCCGCTCCTAGCTCTGTTTTTGCACGCTCGGTTAAACGGTCCATCACACCGCGGCCTAAAACACCCTGACCAGGAACTACAAATCCTGCAACGATGCCACCTTCTGCCACCGTCTTGGAAAATACTCTAAATTCAGATTTAACCACGATATCAGAAAAATCCACAAATTCGCATCCAAAACGCGTGTCAGGTTTATCTGAACCATACGTATTCATGGCATAATCATAGGTCATGCGTGGAAAAGGAGTTTGTACGTCAACACCGACTAATTCTTTCCAGGTTTTTTTGATAAGACCTTCCATCAATGAGTAAATATCTTCTTCATTCACAAAACTCATTTCAACGTCCACTTGAGTAAACTCAGGCTGACGATCGGCACGCAAGTCTTCATCGCGAAAACACTTCACTATTTGAAAGTATCTATCCATACCCGCTACCATCAGGATTTGCTTGTAGGTTTGCGGAGATTGTGGAAGTGCAAAAAACTTACCCGGGTTTACACGACTTGGAACCAAATAATCGCGCGCACCTTCAGGCGTTGATCTGGTAAATGTTGGAGTTTCAACTTCGATAAATCCAATTTTATTTAATAAATCTCTAGCTATCGCATTTGCTTTTGATCGCAGGATTAGATTTCCTGCCATTTTTGGACGTCTAAGATCTAAATATCTATGCTTTAATCGAATCTCATCGCCAACTTCATTTCCATCATCTAACTGAAATGGCAGCGGTGCTGCAGTGCTATATATTTGAATGCTTTCAGCATTTAACTCAACGCCGCCAGTAATCAATTCGGTATTCTCATTGCCAGCTGGTCGTAGCTCAATTTTTCCAGTTACCTGAACACAAGATTCTGTTTTTAGCGAATGCGCTAATTGTTCATCGTGTACTACAACCTGGATAACGCCAGATGCATCTCGAAGATCAAAAAAAGCAACTCCGCCATGATCGCGTCGCCTAGCTATCCAACCTGCATCCGTTACCTGATTTCCAACTTGTTCGGCTAATTGGGCACAGTTATGGGACTTCAACAATTGAATCAATCTTCCTTAGGTTGCTTTAGTGTCTAATGCTAGATGCTGGGCAATTACTGATCCAAGTTCGCCAAGCCCTGCTGTGATCTGCACGCCAGAATCAAGCATCTTGACTGCATAAACTCCAGTTGCTACCTCGTCTGGGCCAATGATCACAGCTGCTGCTGCGCCTAGTCTTGCTGCAATCTTTAACCCAGTTTTCAAATTCTTTGCATTTGTAACTTGATCAACAACAAAACCAGCTTGTCGAAGTTCCGCTGAAACCGCAAAGGCCAGCTTTGTCATTGCCGGTTCGGTCGCTAGCACTGCAATAGGCCTATTTAAATTAGCCGCTAAATCAATGCCTTCAGATTCTGCAGCAAGTAGTGCACGATCCACACCTAAACCAAATCCAATCCCAGATAGGTCTTGCCCACCAAGTATTTTCATGAGCTGGTCATAGCGTCCGCCGCCGCCGATGCCAGATTGTGCGCCTAATCCATGATGTACAAATTCGAATGTGGTTCGGGTGTAATAATCCAACCCGCGTACTAATTTTTTGTTTACC
>CAZIQX010000084.1:0-5652 GCA_964541325.1 uncultured Chitinophagales bacterium
ACTTTCGTGGCCAGGCTCTCCGGAATTGGCAAAATGAGTAAGAATTCCTTCTAAGTTAATAGGTGCCATTTGAAGTATTTGTGCTGCTTGCTCGGCCTCAGAGGGAAGTATTCCAAAACGATACATGCCGGTATCGAATTGAACATGGACACGTGTGCCTGATTCCAAATGAGGTATTTGATCAAGTGAACTAACAACTGCTATGATGTTGTATGCAACAAAAAAGGGAGCTGTTTGTTTTTGAACCGGCGAAAAAACCATGATTTCTTGCTGAACTCCTGCTTTTCTTAGTTCAATGGCTTCTCCAATTGTGGCAACTGCAAAAAAATCTATTTCAGGAAGAACTTTTGCAATTTCAACTGCGCCCAATCCATACCCGTTGGATTTAATGACTGCCAGTTTTTTTACAGATGACGGTGCAAAACTTGACATCACCTGAACATTATTTCGAATTGCAGATAAATTTACTTCCAATGTTGAAGTATAATTCAGGTCAGATGGAAAGTTCAGTTGATTCATGCTGTAAATAGGTTGATTGTTGCAGCCAAAATCGCATTTCGTAGGCATCGCATAAGCCAAGAAATCGAGGTCCTTCAAAAACAGGAATAAACTCTGCTTGATAATTTACTTCCGTTGAAAATGTGTCTTTGCTTTTAGTGTTGATATGCATGCCTTCCAATATCGGTTCTGTAAGTTCACTAAATTTAAATTCTTCGGTCAATTTTGCCATGAGTTGGTTGCCTCGAATTATTGAAATCCAATCCCCTTGAATCATAACTGGCACGATGGACTTTTTTAAGGCATCCGGATTAACGGTAAGTATTTTTTGAATGATTTCTGCCGGAGTTGCGTGTTCGGGTAGTGTAAATATTAACTCTGAAAATTGAGGTAAACCGGTAAGTTCAGTTTTGGCTTTCATCAATAAATAAGCCACATACAAACCAAAAATGCCAAGCCAAAATGCATAATATCCATCCACAAAAAAGAATAAAATCAGTGAAATTATGAAAATTACAGCGATAAGCCCCGAACTGAGTCGGTGCATTAGTTGCGATGCTTTAAAATAGTTTTTTTTAGAACGCCAGATAATTGCACGAACCGCGCGTCCACCATCAAGTGGATAAACCGGAATCAAATTAAATAAGGCTAACAGCAAATTCATATAGGCAACAAAATGCACAATGAAGTAAAAAAGTGCCTGCGTTTGGGCGTGCAGACGACTTAGAATCACAAAACTGACCAATGCCAATAAACTTGAAGCTATCGGGCCTGCCATAGAAACGAAAAACTCTTGATTGGGAATAAGTGGACGATGACGCAATTCAGCCATGCCACCAAATAAATACACATGAATTCGTTCAATTGGAATTCGTAAAACCTTAGCGGCTAGAGCGTGACCCACTTCATGAAATAAAATGGAAAAAAGCAGAGAAAACGAACCCAAGAAACCTAAAATCCAATAATTCATGGAGTCGGTAAGGTAAACAACAGCTGGGAAGTACCTAGCTGACAAAACCCAACCAATAACAACAACTGAAAGAGGTAACAGGTAATCGAGTGTAATCCAAATTCCCGCAATTTTAAAACGGAAATAACCTGTTTTACTACTGAACATGTTAAATAACGGCGCTTTCAACCGCTTTTAAGAATCCTCTATCCGAGTCGAGCTCAACTTCAATTCCAACCGGCAAGGTTAAAATGTTAGAAATATGACCTGTTGTTAAGCCTACATAACACGGTTTTCCTAACGGCTCAAAGCGATCACGAATAACATCAACTACATCCACACTTTCCCCAAATTGCTTTACTTTAGTGATGTGACCAATAGCAAAACCGGCTGCATCTTGAAGTTTTCGAGCTAACCATAAATGCGTTAACATTCGGTCTATCTTATAAGCTGATTCATTTACATCTTCAAAAAACAATATTTTACCACGTGTGTCAATTTCCCATTCAGTTCCAAGCGTTTGGATGAGCAATGACAAATTTCCACCCATCAAAGGTCCACGAACTTTTCCTGATTTGATAGTTACAAAACCGGGTTGTTCATCAAGGCTTCTGCGGGGAGATGGAGGATTAAATAAGCCGGGTGGCGTATTTTCCATCAAGACTTTTCGCCAATTCTCTTCAGTGTAAGGCGTCCAATCTGAAAGAGCATTAGGACCATAAAACGTAACTAATCCACTGAACTGATTCATAGACACGATAAGTGAAGTATTATCAGAATAGCCAACAAAAGCTTTTGGATTGTTTTTGATAAGTTCAAAATCGAGCATAGGTAACAAGCGGCTCGATCCATAACCTCCACGGATTGGGAAAATCACCTTAACTTGAGGGTCATTGAATGCGTCGTGTAAATCAGTTAAGCGCTCCGTGTCGCGTCCGCCCAAATAACTCCAACGGGAGCCCACATTTTTGCCAAGTCTAGCAATTAAACCCAGTTTTTTTACCGCTTTTACGGCTTCATCAATGTCGGTATCGGAAACCACTGAACCGGCAGGAGAAACTATGGCTGCGACATCTCCCTTGCGAACACGAACCGGTTTTACCGTTGTGGCCGAAGTAGCTCTATTTTTTGATGTAAGAATGTTCGGAGCTGCTAAAACTCCCGACCCTGCTGCAATAATTTTGATGAAATCTTTACGATCCATCCCAATGTTGTTTAATTACTTGTTTTATGATTTCCTAACAATTTGATAAATCTACTAATTTCGAAGCAGAAATCGTGTAAGAATCTGTTTTATTTTCAAAAAAATCGACATTAAGCCCCCTATAAATTTTGTATTTTTGCGCCTCTTTACAATTGGTTGTTAATTAGAAAAAGTTTCGTTCATCCATGAAAACATCAGCCCAAATACGCCAAGAATTCTTGGATTTTTTCCGCTCAAAAGAACACTTAATCGTTCCTTCAGCTCCGGTAGTTCCACTCGAGGACCCTACGTTATTGTTCACAAATGCAGGTATGAATCAATTTAAGCCTGTTTTCTTAGGTGAAAGTGAAGGCGTTAAAGGTGATGGGAAAATCTGGAAACGAACAGCTGATACCCAAAAATGTATTCGAGTTTCTGGAAAACACAACGATTTAGAAGAAGTTGGGCATGATACGTATCATCATACTTTGTTTGAAATGCTTGGAAATTGGTCATTTGGTGACTATTTCAAAGAAGAAGCTATTGAGTGGGCTTGGGAGTTATTAACAAAAAAATGGGGTCTAAATCCGGATCAACTCTATGCTACGGTATTTGGTGGCGACGAAAAAGACGGGCTTCCTGCTGATGATGAGGCTGTTGAGTTATGGAAATCAAAAACTAGTATTGCAGCCGATCATATCTTAAAGTTTGGAAAAAAAGACAATTTTTGGGAAATGGGTGATACCGGACCCTGTGGGCCTTGTTCAGAAATTCACATTGACTTGCGCTCGCCTGAAGAACGTGCTAAAGGTGATGGTGCTCAATTAGTTAACACGGGTGATCCACGTGTCATGGAAATCTGGAATTTGGTTTTCATACAATTTAATCGGTTACCTGATGGCTCTTTAAAAACATTACCGGCTAAGCACGTGGATACTGGAATGGGGTTTGAACGGGTTTGCGCTGTTATTCAAGGTAAATCATCCAATTACGATACTGACGTATTCACACCAGTTATTCAGCATATTTCCAAACTGAGTGGAATAGCTTATGGTGCCAAAGAAGAGACGGACATTGCAATGCGAGTAATTGCTGATCACATTCGTGCCGTTAGTTTTTCCATCGCTGATGGCGCATCACCGGGTAATGATGGTAGAGGCTATGTAATTCGTCGAATCTTGCGCCGTGCTATTCGATATGGTTGGGATCGATTAAACTTAAAAGAGCCGTTCATGAATAAACTGGTAACGACTTTGGCGCATCAGTTTGAACACGTATTTCCTGAGTTAAAAGCTCAAATTGACTATGTTCAAAGCGTAATTGAAGCTGAAGAAAAAAACTTCTTGCGAACCTTAGGTCAAGGGATTCAATTATTTAATCAAATGATTGAAGGTAAACATGTTTTATCAGGAGAAGATGCTTTTAAATTACATGATACCTATGGTTTTCCTATTGATTTAACGCAACTTATGGCTCGTGAAAAAGGCGTTGATGTAGATCAGGCAGGTTTTGATAAAGCAATGCAAGAACAAAAAAATCGTGCACGAGCAGCCGGAAAATTTAAAGTGGATTTAAGTCAAGGAGCATCGCTTACAATCATTTCAAAAGGGGATGATTCTCACTTTGTTGGATACGATTCTTTATCCACACAAACACATATCCGTGCTATTCGTTCTGTGAATGGAAAACCTGCTTTAGTACTATCCGAAACCCCTTTTTATGCAGAAAGTGGTGGTCAGATAGGAGATACAGGTTTGTTAAGCTCGGTTGATGAACATATTCGAGTGCTTGATACCCAAAAAGCTGACGGTGTTTGGTTGCACATTGTTGATAAATTACCTGAAAATCCCGAAGCCCTTTTTACGGCACATGTTGATGATAAACGAAGAACTGAAATTGAAAAACATCACTCAGCTACGCACTTAGTTCATGCTGCTTTGCGTCAAGTTTTGGGAAATCATGTTGCTCAAAAAGGTTCTTTGGTAACTCAAGATAAATTACGCTTTGATTTTTCTCATTTTGAAGGAGTTCACGCAGATCAATTAGCAGAAATTGAAGAAATCGTAAATACTCGAATCCAACAAAATATCCCTTTAAAAGAAGAGCGAAACGTGCCTATTGATGTGGCCAAACAAAGCGGTGCTATGATGCTTTTTGGTGAAAAATATGGTGATCAGGTTCGCATCATCACATTTGATGATGGATATTCTAAAGAATTATGTGGTGGAACTCACGTATCTGCAACGGGTAAAATTGGCTATTTCCGCTTCAGTCATGAAGGCTCAGTAGCTTCCGGAATTCGAAGAATTGAAGCTGTTACAGGAAAAACTGCACATCTCGTGTTGGCATCGGAAAAAGAGTTGATAACAAAGATTCGAAAAACTGTAGGTCAGACAGATGATGTTTTGGCTGAAATTGTAGCCCTTCAAGAAGCGAAAAAGGCTTTGGAAAAGGAATTACAACAGGTTCGATTTAATGCAGCCAATGACTCTTTAAAGAGTTTAATGGCTCAGTTTATTTCAGTAAATGGTATTCGACTAATAAAAGGCGAAATTACTGATGTTTCGATGGATGTCCTTAAGCAGTTGGGATACAATGCCTTAAACGAATTAAAGGAGAACTCGGTAGTTGTATTGGGTTCAAAAGATGAGTCAGCCGGGAAAGTATTTCTGATGGCTGCTGTAACCGAAGATTTGATTTCATCCAAAGGTTTAAAAGCCGGTGTGTTAGTTGGTCAATTAGCCAAACTAGTCGGTGGCGGTGGCGGTGGTCAAGCCAATTTAGCAACGGCAGGCGGTAAAAATCCTAACGATTTGCCCAAGGTTTTTGAAGCTGTTTCCAGCTTATTGTAACGCAAATAAAGATAGAAGTTGTCTCAACTGTTAATATAGTATAATTAACAGTTGGGATAGTTTTATAGTAATGATTTTTTTCTAACTTATTGTATTTTAGTAACTTGCGTGTTTTTCAAATTTTGATTGATATAGGATGTGTACGGTGTAAAATTCTCCAAATAGTTTAC
>CAZIQX010000084.1:5662-6700 GCA_964541325.1 uncultured Chitinophagales bacterium
TTTACATGTTATAGACTCTAAAGAGAGATGGATTATTAATACTTATTTAATTTTGTGCGCAAAGCGACGAATATCAACCTCGTTCGGAATTGAATTCTTTTGTAAGCATTGTTCAACTAACATTTTTCCTAATAATACACTCCAAAGCATGCCTTTTGAACCGTTGCCTAAATAAAAATAGATGTTTGGATGTTCATCAAAGGAACCTAAAAGTGGCTTTCGGTCAGGCGTTGAGGCACGAACTCCAACCCATTGCCGCCCTAAGACGAATAGGTTTTTTGCGTTTGGAATAAGCTTATCCAACTGTTCTTGAAGACGATAAGCACCATCTTCAGTTGGATTAAGGTGTTTAAAATGATGCTCAAATGTACTTCCAAAAACAAATTCATGATCTAAACGTGCAAGGTAACCCAAGCCAGAAATGGATGTTTCAGGTAAAGTTATGGAATGAATAGGCTTTAGTCGCGATAACTGACCCTTAACCGGATGAATTAACGAGTCAATCGATAAGGATTGTATAACGGGTAAAACGGACCCCGTGCAGATACATACGGCATCAAATAGGTAATTTTTCTGAATTGTTTTTAAAGTTACGCTGTTTGTTTGATTTTCTATGCTCTCAATTTTTTCATGAACGATATCAATCTGATGATGACGTGCAAAAGCTGAAAATGCTTGATGTATCTTTGAACCAGAAACGGTTCCCGCACGATGAATGACCAAGCCACCAAATTCCGAAAAAACAGATGGATACTCTTGGGAGAATTCGTTTGTGTTGAGAAAAGTAACATCACCATTAAATAAAGTCGAATTTTTTTGAAATGATTCAGCCATTGATTCATTCATAGCCGGACGAATCACACCATTTTGTTTATAAATGGCTTGATTGGTAAAGCTTTGTAATTCTTCTAAAAACGAAAAATTTGCTTGTAGAGCCTCCTCGTATTTCCAGACAGGTAGAGCCTTTTGTCCGGTTGCAGGGTTTATCAAACCTAAAGGAACAGAAGATGCTTTTTCGGGTAGTCCGGCATCAAAAAC
>CAZIQX010000084.1:6710-12960 GCA_964541325.1 uncultured Chitinophagales bacterium
GCCGATTACAGCAATCTTACTCATTCCATGTTATCCGGAGTTTTTTCCTCATTAATTTGATCCTGAATGATCCATGCATCAGAAAAGCGACGTTTAACGACCTTATTAAATTCATTGGCTTGAATTCGGGATTTGAAATCGCCGATATGAACGCGGTAATTGGGTTGTCTGAATATGATGTACGATTCTGCTTTATAGGTAATGGTGGAATCTGCAAATAACCAATTATTAAAATCTGCAACAACTTTTTCAGCGCGATTGCGGTCTGAGGTAGAAATTAACTGAATTCGGTATCCACTTTGTAGAAAATCATTACGTTGACTTGGCTGAGTTTCTTCAAGTTGCAGCGCTAAAGGTAAATCATTTGACTTGGTTGTGTTAATATCGCTCAACGTATTTCTGTATTTGTCCAAATCGAAATCTAAATCATGCGAAATTAAAGTTGAGGTAGTTTGTTGTTTCTGAGCAGTTTCTTTGTCAGATGAATTTGTTTTTGTGGATGTTTGACTTGCGTTTTTCGAGCCTTCGCAAGCCATTAAACTCAATATTAACCATGAAATAATAAGTGTGTTTTTCATAAAGAAAAGATACAAAAATGTGATTTGCGATGTGGAAACGAAAGTAAGTTTGTCACATTATCATAAAGAAAGACCAAATTCTAAATTCGGGATTTAATCACTATGAGTTAACATTGAATTTAGAAAATGCAAAAGAACTCATGAAAACAATGCCTGTTTTCACGCGAATAAGCATGTTTTTCGTGGTAAAAGAAGCTGTCCGTATAAAAACTAATTTTGTTTAATTTCAAATCGATTGTCGCCTCAGACCACCAAATAAAATGAAAAACCGAGTTGAGCTTCGTTCTCATGTTTAACGTTCGTAAATACTATGTTAGTACCATGACTTTCATCAATCTCAGCAAAAAAAATGGTCTCAGCTTTTAACTGAGACCATTGCTTAAACCTTTCAACATAAATCTAAAACCTAAAGAATTTACATTCCGATAGGGTGCCAAGTGGTTTTAATTTCCTGAAAATCGAGAATCAGATAAGGCGATTGAGCATCCTCAGAAGTCCATTTTTTGTAATTCGCATTGATAATACGTTTCACATTTAGTGAGGCATCTTCTTCAACAGAAACAGCTAAGTCTTTGCTCACATCGGTGAACCAAATGGCATTTACATCCATGTGTTTTGCAGCATGTGGAAGCATCTCAGATGACTTTCCGGTTAGAATGTTTACAACACCTGCGGGAACATCAGAACTATGTAAAACTTCTGCAAAACTGACGGCCACAGTTCCTGACTGTTCATCTGCGAGAGCCACAACCGTATTTCCACCCACAATAATCGGTGCTATCATACTAACTAGACCAACTAATGGGGATTTTTCAGGTGCTTGAACTACGACCACACCTGTAGGCTCCGGTTTCGAAAAGTTGAAATATGGACCTGCGACCGGATTTACCGTGCTGAACAATTGGGTGTATTTATCCGCCCAACCGGCGTAATAAATGAGGCGATCTACGCTTCCCAACACTTCAGATTCCGCATCCTTTGAAGAGTAACCAAGTTGAGTTAACTCCTCTATAAACTGAGCTTTACGTCCTTCAAGCATTTCAGCTATTCGGTATAAAATCTGCCCTTTATTGTAAGCCGTTTTTCCTGCCCATTTGTGCTGAGCACCGCGAGCAGAAACAAGGGCATTGCGTAAATCTTTTCGAGAAGAAAGACACAAATTGGCAATTAAATCGCCTTTTTTGTTTTTTAATTCATAATAGCGGCCTGACTCCGTTCTTGGAAATTCACCGCCGATATAGATTTTGTAGGTTTTCAAAACAGGAATTCTCATATCAGTCCAAATTAACGTAAGGAGTTAAGCCATGAAGACCACCTTCGCGTCCCATGCCGCTTTCTTTATACCCACCAAATGGAGATGTTGGATCAAATTTGTTGTAGGTATTTGCCCAAATTACACCGGCGCGTAACTGTGAAGTTACGTTGAAAATTTTTGCACCTTTATCCGTCCAAACGCCGCCTGAAAGTCCAAAAGGAGTATTATTGGCTTTTTTGATGGCTTCATCGGGTGTGCGGAAGGTTTGGATCGTTAAAACGGGACCAAAAATTTCTTCGTTAACGATGCGATGAGCTTGAGATACTTCGGTAAACAAGGTTGGAGCGCACCAAAATCCTTTTTCAGGAAGAGCAACATTGGCTTTATAAATTTGTCCACCTTCATCCAAACCGGCTTGAACCAACTCATGGATTTTATCCAATTGTTTTTTCGAGTTGATAGCACCAATATCGGTGTTTTTGTCGAGAGGGTCGCCCACAACCAGGGTGTCAAGTCGATATTTTAGTTTTCTAAGTACTTCGTTTGCTACAGATTCTTGAACAAACAGACGCGAACCGGCACAACACACATGTCCTTGGTTAAAGAATATGCCATTAATGATGCCTTCCACAGCTTGGTCGATAGGTGCGTCTTCGAAAATGATATTTGCTGCTTTTCCACCTAATTCCAACGTGTAGGAAACATCACGACCGGCCAGTGCTTTTTGAATGTATTTCCCAACCGGAGTTGAACCAGTAAATGCAATTTTGTTGATGTCGGGGTGATTTACGATTGCGGCACCTGTAGCACCCATCCCGTTTACAATATTCACAACGCCATCTGGAATGCCGGCATCACGAATGAGTTCAGCCAAAAACATGGCGGTGAGGGGAGTAGTCTCTGCAGGTTTTAAAACAATGGTGTTACCTGTGGCTAATGCCGGCGCTAGTTTCCATGCTGCCATCAGTAAAGGAAAATTCCACGGAATGATTTGCCCTGCAACACCTTTTGGTGCAACTTTTTTACCCGGGAAAGCATAATCAAGCTTGTCAGCCCATCCAGCATAGTAAAAAAAGTGTGCAGCAGCCAAAGGAACATCTACATCGCGAGATTCACGAATAGGTTTACCGCCATCCATACTTTCAATAACAGCAAATGCACGAGCTCTTTCCTGAATCAATCGAGCAATACGGAACAAATATTTTCCACGCTCTTTTGCAGGAAGTTTAGCCCAGTCTTTTTGAGCTTTTCGTGCAGCTTTAACGGCTTTATCAACATCATTTTCGTTTGCTAAAGCAATTTCCGAGAGTTTTTCTTCGGTTGAAGGTGAGATGGTATCGAAATATTCGCCGGAATCGGGTTCAACAAATTTTCCGTTAATAAAATGTTTGTATCGGCTTGCAATGTTTACCTGCGATTTATCTTCCGGTGCAGCATCATACTGCCAAAGACCTTTAAAATCGAGAGGCGCGCCGATTTCGTTTAATTCTGCCATAGGATGTTAATCTTGTGAGAAATAATCGAGTGATTGATAAGAACCAGTTTTTTGTTTCATGATTTGCATGAGCAGATCGTTAGTAAGTGAGCTAGCACCGAATCGAAACCAATCGGGATGTAGCCATGCAGCACCTAAGGTTTCTTTTACCATGACCAAATATTTGAGAGCTGTTTTAGAATCGCGGATTCCACCGGCAGGTTTCATGCCAACCATGATTCCGGTTTTATCAAAATGATCGCGAATTGCTTCGAGCATCACTAATGTTACAGGGAGTGTGGCCGCCGGATTAACTTTTCCGGTTGAAGTTTTGATAAAATCGCCTCCTGCAGCTATTGCAATATCACTTGCTCTACGAACATTGTCGAGTGTACCAAGCTCACCAGTTTCCAGAATAACTTTTAAGTGAGCAGTTCCACATGCTTCCTTTATAGCAGCAATTTCGTCGAATATGTAATTGTAATCCCCTTGGTGGAATCGTCCTCGGGAAATCACCATATCAATTTCATCTGCGCCTTGGTCAACACAAAATTTAGTTTCATCTATTTTGTAGGAAAGAGGGGCGTGTCCACTTGGAAAAGCCGTTGCAACCGAAGCCACTTTTATTGCCGAGTTTTTCAACACTGATTTGGCTTTTTTTACAAACATGGGATACACACAAATAGCAGCAACTGTGGGAATATCAGGTTGACCCACAATAGGTTGCATGGCTTTGTGACAGAGTTGTTCCACACGTCCTTCGCTATCCATGTCTTCGAGCGTGGTGTGGTCTATCATACTCAGGGCGAGTTTTAAAGCTTGCATTTTCGACTCCTTTTTGATGCTTCTTGCACCAAAACGAGCTACTTTTTCTTCCACCCCAACCTGATCAATACGAGGAGTATTTCTAAAGTCCATTGAGATTTTTTAGAGTTTAAATGTCGTGGGTGGAAAGGTAATAGATTTTTTCCACAGGTTATCCACATTTTTAGTTACAAGAAGTCTAACGATTAAAAAAAGGTTTATTTTTGTTAAGCTGTTGAGGTGCAGGGATAGGGAATGAAATATCAAACGATTTTTAAAAATAGGGTTGATATTTTGTAAGATTGATGTTGGGTAGGAAAGATCAAATTATGCTATGTTCAATTTTTTACAAATAGCTGTTCAACTGAGAATTGTGAATCTGAAAATGACAATAAGTAAATGTTTATTTATTAATCAGAAAAGCGCTTTTATATTCATTTTGATAAATATTAAGAAATTGTAATTTTAACTTTTTTTTCAAGATGGAATTTTGCAAATTGCACACGCGATCAAGCTTGTTTTATAAAGACAAAGGGGTTGAATCGTACAGAGTTAACGTAAACAAAAAATCAAAAAATTATGATAAGAAGACTACGAGCACTACTTATTGCTATTATTGCATTAAGCAGTACTGTTGTTGTTGCTCAATCGCAAACAATAACAACCTATAAAGGGAAAAAAGTTGTTGGTAATAGTATTTTGGTCAAAATTGACCCCAATAGTACAGCCAAATTAAATGGAACCACGATTTCTGCTCTTGAACGAGCGGTACAAGTTAAGACCGTTAATAGAATTGAGGTTCAGAAAACAGTTGCTAACAATTCAGTTGAAGTTTGGAAATCGGATTTACCTGTTGAGAAAATGCTTCAATTGGCAAGAAGTATTCCGGGTGTTAAAGCTTCTCCAAACTATGTGTATGAGTTGCCGAAAGTTCAAAAATCAGCTTTATCTGCTAACGTGATTAAAGAATTTGAGTCTCAAAAGATTCAATATCGCTCATCTGATTGGTTTACCAAACAAGTAAAGCCTGCAACTTTACAGCGCAGTGTAGGCAATAATTTTGCAGAACTAACTAACATTCAATTAAAACCAAATGCAGGAGTAAAAAACCATATTCCATCGGTAAATGCAGTTGGAGAGTTGGTGTGGTCAGAGAATTTTGAGGATTCTGCATCCACTGCAAGTAATTGGATAGTAAGTAATTCCGGGGATGGTGATGTTTGGACTTATGTTAAAGATTCCGTTGAAGTTGTGGAATCCCCTGAAGCCTATGAAGTTAACCGATATTTTGCTATTGGAAGTATGGATGGAACGTACCTTCCCAATACGTTCAGTTCTGTGGTAAGTCCGGTTTACGACATGTCTGCTTTAAGTTCGGATTTTGGTTATGAATTATCCCTCGATGCAGTTTCTGCCGTTGAATTGGGTTATGATCCTTTTTTCTTACAGATTTATATCAACGATGAAGTTGTATATACCTATGATTTATCGAGTGATACAGGCGAGCCTCAAACAATTTCCATGGATATTTCGAATGTAGCAGGTCAATCCAATGTTTACTTTGCTTTCACATTTATATCAGATGATTTATTTGAAGTTGGTTTTGGTGCTGCATTTGACAACCTAAGCATTTCAACAACTGAAAAAGCAATTACTAATGACCCACTTCTTTCGCTTCAATATGCGTTAAATAACGATGGAACCTTTAATGGAGGTTCTGTAGAAGGCGCTGATATTTCTGCATTTGATGCCTGGAATTATTCAACCGGTTCATCTGAAGTCTTAGTAGTTGTTTATGACTCCGGTTCCGATTTAGACCACCCTGATTTAGTTGATAATCTTTGGGTTAACCCAAATGAAATTGCCGACAACGGTGTGGATGATGATGGAAACGGATATGTGGACGATGTTTATGGTTGGGATGCTGTTTATCAAAATGGATATCCAAACGATGGAGATGGACACGGATCTCACGTAGCCGGTATAATTGGTGCAAAAGGTAATAATGGGGTTGGAATTTCAGGAATCAACCAAGATGTTAAAATTATTACGGTTCGAATTTTTGATGAAAATGGTCAAACCACCGGTGATGCTATCTTAGCCGGTCTTATTAAAGCGACTAAAGCGATTAAAGTAGGT
>CAZIQX010000085.1:0-6955 GCA_964541325.1 uncultured Chitinophagales bacterium
GATATGAAACACGGGCACAATCCGGAGTTTAAGTTTCATGTTTCACGCGCTATTTATAAAAGTTTACTCAAATTCATATCCTATCAAAATGGGTATGACTATGTGGTTCAACCACTTCCCGTAACGCACATGAATGTAAAATTAACTGATACAGGTAATTTCATCGTAAATTGGTCGCCACAATCAGACCCCTTAGAACCTAGTGCTGAAGCAGACGCCTATTTACTCTATGTTCGTGAAGATGACAATGGATTCGATGAGGGCCGTTTAGTTAACGATGTTCGATTCGAGTTTGAGAAACCAAAACCAGGTGTTATTTATAGTTTTAAAGTTGAGGCTGTGAATAAAGGTGGGCGTAGCATGCCATCAGAGATAGTTTCCGCAGGATTAGGGAAAAAAGGGAAATCTCCAGTTCTTGTAATTAATGGTTTTACACGACTTTCAGCACCTGCTTCAATTTCAATTGGCAATTTTGAAGGTTTTTTGCATCATTTAGACAAAGGAGTTTCACATGGATATGATGTTAGTTTTGTGGGTGATCAATATAACTTTGACAAATCAAGCCGTTGGATAACTGACGATGAACCGGGTCATGGCGCGAGCTATGCCAACTATGAAACTAGTGTTGTTGCAGGTAACACGTTTGATTACACGTACATTCATGGAAAAGCAATCTTAGACGCAGGTTATTCCTTTTTCTCGAGTTCATCGCTAGCTGTTATGGACAATCATATTGATATCACAGCCTACAAATATGTGGATTTAATTCTGGGTGAGCAGAAAAAAACCAGACGTTTTAAAGCCGGAAATCATGCCAAAGAAGCAATTGAGTTTGAAACTTTTCCCGAAAAATTGCAATCTAAATTGAAGTTTTATGCGCAAAGTGGTGGAAACATCTTTGTTTCAGGTGCTTATGTAACTACAGATTCGTATCGAAATTTCACGCCTGATTCTGCATCAATGGCACTGTTGGAAGATGTATTGCATGTTAAACACCGAACTGACCATGCCTCTAAACTTGGAGAAGTTGTTGCTACGTATCCAAAAGAATTCAGATTGCCTCAACAGTTTCAATTTAATACCAATTTGCGAGCTGATATCTATCAAGTTGAAGCACCTGATGCTGTAACACCGTCAAATGAATCAGGGAAAATTATTGCGCGCTACAAAGAAAATGGGTTTTCAGCAGCAACAGCTTTTGAAGGATACTATAAAACGGTTGTTTTTGGCTTCCCTTTTGAAACTATTCTTGATGAAATCGATCGAAAAGAAGTTATGAAAGCCATATTAACTTTCTTTGATCAGACTATAGATTAGTTATATGTTAAATAATGCTCGTGCCTGCAAATTCGTTGAATCAATTATCGTTTGAACATCAACTTCAAACAAATCAGCCATTTTATTAGCTATCAAGAATAAGTAAGAAGGTTCATTTGGTTTACCTCGATGTGGTACCGGCGACAAATACGGTGAATCTGTTTCCAACATAAACGATGACAAAGGTAATTCTTTTACGGTTTTATCAACGCCGGCGTTTTTGAAAGTAACTACTCCGCCAATTCCAAGTTTTAAACCTAAGTCTAACGCACGTTTACCTTCGTCTATAGTGCCGGTAAAACAGTGCCAAACTCCTCGCAATCGTCCATCTTGTTCACGTTCAATGATATCAAGTAAATCTGTTGTGCTTTCACGATTGTGTAAAACAATTGGTTTATTAAGCTCTTTGGCAATCTTACAATGTATTTTTAGACTTTCTTTTTGCTGAAAAACACGCTCTACGCTCCAATAATAATCAAGTCCGGTCTCTCCTATTCCTATCACATCATCCCGGCTTGCATACTTAAAAAGTAAGGCATCATAATGATTTATCGACTCGTCCACGTCACAAGGGTGTATTCCAAACATCTTATGCAACGATACAGATGTATGTTTAGGCAGAGCATTCATTTGTTCCCAACTTACCTCATGAATGCCCGGAAGTAGTATGGCTGAAACTCCAACTTGTTCTGCTCTTTCCAAAATTTCATGAATGTTTTCTGAAAACTGAGGTAAATAAATATGAGCGTGAGTATCAATCATTAGAAACTTATTTTTTTTCAGGTTTTTGATCACTCATCAAAGTGGATATAAAACGTAATTCCGGAATATTTTCAAGCACAATTTTGATGATTACCATGATAGGAACGGATAGAAACATGCCAATAATCCCCCACAACCAACCCCAAAAAATCAACGCAAATAAAACAACTAAAGCGCTTAGATTTATACTTTTTCCAATGTATTTCGGATCAATAACATTGCCTACAATGGTTTGAATACCCATTAGGATTCCAAAAATCCAAATTACCGGTACAAAGCTATCAAACTGAATAATCGCAATACTTAAAGGTAATCCGGTTGCTATGATGGAACCAACATTTGGAATGAAATTGAGCAAAAAGGTTAAAAGTCCCCAAACTAATGCAAATTCAACGCCAAAAGCATATAAAACAATTACTACTAATAGGGCTGTGAGCAAGCTAATGAGTGTTTTTGCAATAATATATTTTTGAATCTGAGCATTGATATTGGAGAGAATCATGGTAATTCTATCAGCGGTTTCGGACTCAAAAGCTTTTTGGACTTTCACCACTAATTGATTGCGACCGGCAAGCATAAACATGAGAAAAAGCAGCACTAAAAAAGCATCTGAGAGTACATTTGAAATGGAACTCAACAAAGCTGAAATGGTATTGGTCAATGAAAAATTCTCAAAATACTGCTCAAAACGAGGATCATTAAACCAATTTTTTGGCGATCCTGTAAATAAATCGACAGGAATATTGAGAAAACCCAATACGTTTTCGAATAACTCTTTTGTGCGTGCTTCATATTTGGGGAATTCTACAACAAAACTCTGCACGTTGCTCTTAATTAAAACCCCTAGAAAGAACAAGATTCCGGTTGTAACCAAAAGAGGAATCGTTATGGCAAGCCAACGAGGAAATCGTTTTTTTTCCAGCCAATCGATGGAAGGTCCAAGAATAAAACTCATGAAACCGGCTAAAGCAATCGGTAAAATCAGATTTTTTCCGGCATATAGCACATCACCGATAATCTTTAATCCAATAATAGAAACCATTACCACAATTATGCGCAAATAACGCTGTAATGATTGTTCATTAAAATCAAGATTCATTTAAACTCCGATTAATCCAAAACCAAATACTGAAATGCATACATGGCCGTAAATGCCAAGGTTGTAACCAAACCAACGGTAGCAGATTCACAATTTTCAAGGGCATCTTTTATCATCTCTGAAAACACCATCCAAATCATTGCACCGGCTGCAAGACCAAGTCCAACCGGTAAATATGCTTTGAATACTAAAACAAATAAAAATGCCGGAATAGCCATTATAGGTTGTGGCAAACTACTAAACACACTCCAACCTGCAGCTTTAATGGCTGAAACTCCACGAGGTACGAGAACTAAACTGATTGCTAAACCCTCGGGAATATTATGAATCGCAATAGCTGTAGTAATAAATACACCTAACTCTTGAGTGCCTCCATAACTAACACCAACACCAATACCTTCAGCAAAGGAGTGTAAGGTCATCACGCCCATGATCAGAATCATTTTTTTTGCATCAGCTTTTGGCATGTCTTCAATATCCACATGAAAACGATGTAAACCTTTGTCGCTCATCACAATCAAGGCCAAACCCAACAAGATTCCAAGTATGGTTTTCTCTATGGAATATTCAGAGGCCTCGATAATAAGTGAAGTGCTCGCTGATAACATTAAACCCGCTGCAATTGCACTGGCAATTCCCATCCACCACTTTGATATATTTTTTATGAAAAAAAAGGGCAAAGCACCCAAACCTGTTGTTACGGCAGTAATAAGTGCTGCCAAGAAAACAGTGTACACATTTACTTCTAGCATGGGAATAAGATACAAACTTGATTTTTAAATACTTAAAAAAGTAATGATAAAGTCAGATAAAAAATTGACGATAAACACCAAAATTTTCTATTATGATGCCGTTATAGGTTGTCAGTTTCTAGATTTATCCAATTAATTCATGCAGGTTTTAATAATTATCTTTGTTTTATTCGGATTTATTGGGTCTGATTCCCCTAAATCAGATAAAAAATCAGCATATAAAACGGATTTTGTTCTTCAAAAAAAATTGGAGCAAATAGTAGAAGATTTTGATGGGTTTGCTGGGGTATACGTAATTCATCAGGATAAGGGAATTATTGCCGGAGTTAATCACGACACTCTTTTTCCAAGTGCTAGTTTGATAAAAATTCCAATCATGCTTAAAATTTTTCAGAAAATTGAGGATGGCGAATTGGATATCAATAAAGAATTAATGTATCAAAAAAATTATGCTTACCCGCACGAAGTGGATATAGTTAACAGCTTTGAACATGGCACCAAAATCAGTGTAAATAAACTCATCAATTTAATGATGATATTTAGTGATAATTCATCAAGTATTTGGCTACAAGATATTGCGGGACAAGGAATTGGAGTAAACGATTGGCTTAAAAAGAATGGCTTCACTCAAACACGTATCAATACAAATACTTATGGCCGTGAGCGCTTTGCAAAGCTTCATGGTTGGGGATCAACAACACCACGCGAAATGACAGAAATCCTTAGCGGTATTTATCAAAAAAACATGGTTTCGACAGCTGCTTCCGAAAAGATGATTCGCATTTTATCCCGCTCTTTTTGGGATGGTGAAGCTCTAAGCCAAATTCCACCCAATACCTTTATGATTTCCAAACAAGGCGCTATTGCCGATTCAAAATCTGAGGTTGTAGGTGTACAAGCCCCAAGTGGCACCTATTTCTTTTGCGTAATTACCGACGACCAATCCAAACAAGGTTTTGATTTTAACGATCCCGGATTTGTTCTTATAAGAAAAGTAACCCGATTTTTATACGAATATTTTGAGCCACAAGACACATGGCGTCCTAGTGAAGAACAAGAGAAGTATTGGTAATCAGTTTTTTTTCTTGCTGAATAACCACTCGAAAACGGCACGATTTGAGTAGGTGGGCGTCCATGAGTTATGATCTACTCCTACATATTCCGTGTACTGAACCGGAGAATTATACAATCGCAAAGTGGCAACAGCACGTCGTGAGCGCTCCGGTAAAACTACATTGTCATTCGATCCATGAAAAACCCAAATAGGCAGCGTTTTCACGTTCTCGAGTGATGCTTCATCAGCACCACCACAAATTGGAATAGCAGCCGCAAATAATTCAGGCTGACGTGTAATCCAATCCCAGGTCCCAAATCCGCCCATCGACATTCCCATTAGATAAATTCTTTGTTTATCAACTGAGGGATTAGTTGTGATAATCGAATCCAGCAAATTCATCGTAAGTTGTAATGGAATTGAGGGTTCAACGGTTTGTTTGTGTGATGTAGAACTCCAGTTCACTTCCACCCATCTTCTATCTGAAGGACATTGTGGCACTAAAATAATGGGATCTTCCCCTAAAGCTTTTGAATGAATCATGATATCACGAACAGCCCACTTAAACGTGCGCTTATTGTCATTGCCTCGTTCACCCGCTCCATGTAAATACACAATTAAGGGTCGTTTTTCTGGTGATTTTGAATCATAAAAACGATAACCGATTTCTAAGGAGTCATTTGCAATTATTCCAGAAGAAAAAACAGTATCTAACGAGTCGATATACTCTTGTTTCCATTGAGCTTGAGTAGAATTAGCCATCACAAAACTAAACATTAAGACAATAAAGGTTTTCATAACAAAGTAGTTCATTTCATTACAGAGCAATATGCATAAAAAAAGCCGAAAAATTTCTTTTTCGGCTTTAATTTTTGTGGTAAGCTGTTAGATATACGTTAACAACACCGAATTTCTTGAGTTATGACGCAATTTCCGGAGGGCTTTTTCTTTTATCTGACGTACACGTTCACGTGTTAAATCAAATCGTTCGCCGATTTCTTCCAACGTCAATGAGTGTTCACGACCAATACCGAAGTATAAACGTACAACTTCAGCTTCGCGTTGGGTCAACTTTGAAAAAGCACGTTCAATTTCCATTTTTAACGAGTCTTTCATCAACTCATTATCAGGGTCCGGCGTGTCTTGATTGGCCATCACATCCAACAACGTAGAATCTTCACCGGTTGCAAACGGACTATCGAAGGATACATCTGACGAAGCATAACGCATCAAATCGGCTATGTAGGTTTCTGTAAAACCGGTTTCATCCGCCATTTCACCAACAGAAGGCTCTCTTTTGTAGATTTGATTGAGCTTAAAACGAGCCTTGCTGAGTTTCATGATATCAGCAGCTTTGTTAAGTGGTAAGCGAACTGTTTTAGCCTTTTCATCTAAAGCCTGACGAATAGACTGCTTAATCCACCAAACGGCATAAGAAATAAATTTAAAACCACGGGTTTCATCGAATCGGTGAGCAGCTTTAATCAAACCCACGTTTCCTTCGTTAATCAAATCAATAAGAGATAAACCTTGATTTTGATATTGTTTAGCCACAGAAACCACAAATCGAAGGTTTGAAGTAATTAATTTATCCAAGGCTGCTTTATCACCTGCCTGAATTTTTCGAGCTAGAATTACTTCTTCTTCGGCTGTAATCAGAGGCAGCTTTGAAATCTCTTTCAGGTATAAATCAATTGCTTTGGATTCTGCGATTGAAATACCACTTGTTGCCAGAGACGCTGCTTCTCTCTTTTTTCTTGCCATACGTGTTTATTGTGTTTAAATGGGTTTGGGTTAAATCGTTAAAAAAGAACGTTAAATATAGCTTTTAAGTGCTAGCGTTCGGTTATGATGGCGTAATTTTCGCAGCGCTTTTTCCTTGATTTGACGCACTCGTTCGCGTGTAAGGTCGAATCGTTCACCTATTTCTTCCAAGGTTGCTGCATGATCGCCACCGATACCAAAATACAA
>CAZIQX010000085.1:6965-12944 GCA_964541325.1 uncultured Chitinophagales bacterium
CAAACGTACCACATCGGCTTCTCGTTCAGTTAATTTTGACAACGCCCGTTCAATATCCTGTTTCAGGGATTCACTGAGAAGGTCACCATCGGGATTTGGAGTTTCTGTGTTAGGCATAACATCCAATAAAGTTCCCTCTTCGCCTTGCGAAAATGGTGTATGAACGGACACGTCACCCGAAGCATATTTTTTGAGATTACTCACATCCGACTCGGTCATGTCTAAGGCTTCAGCAAGTTCGGCCGGAGTGGGTTCTCTATTTAAAATTTGCTCGAGTTTAGCATATTCTTTATTGATTTTTGAAATCTCACCGATTTTATTCTGAGGTAAACGTACCGTTCGGGAGTTTTCAGCTAAAGCCTGTAGAATGGATTGTTTAATCCACCAAACGGCATAAGAGATAAATTTGAATCCGCGGGTTTCATCAAAACGTTTTGCAGCCTTTATAAGTCCAATGTTACCTTCGTTGATTAAATCGATTAACGACAGGCCCTGATTTTGATACTGCTTGGCAACGGAGATTACGAAACGCAGATTGGCTTTGGTGAGTTTTTCCAGTGCTTCGTGACTTCCTTCCTGAATTTGACGTGCTAAATTCACTTCATCTTCAGCTGTTATCAACGGCACTTTACTGATTTCGTGTAAGTAACGCTCTAAAGATTGCGATTCACGAATGGAAATTCCAGTCGAAGAAAAATTATTCGCATCTTTTTTCTTTTGTCGTGCCACAGAAATCAGCTAAAAGGTTAACTATCAGTGAAATACAGTATCGGATAAAATTGCATCAATCTTAACTGAATTCTACACTCAGAAAAGAAATTTTGCAAGAGATTGAATTCAATTTTCCGAAATTTATTTCAAAAATAGCCTCAAATATACTGCTTTTCAGGCTATTTCTAAAATGCTATTAAAACAAGGCTTGCGTGTAAGCTTTGTAGGGATTTTCAATTGAAAAATATGAACATGCGGTTGCTGCCAAATCAGCAAAGGTTTTTCTAGTTCCCAAATCAGCAGGCAATTGTTTTCCGGTTGCCATAACCAATAACGGAACAAACTCACGGGCATGATCTGTATTTTCGCCTACAGGGTCGTTTCCATGATCAGCAGTTATCACTAAAACATCATCGTCTTTTAAATGATTCACAATCGCAGGAACTGCCCTGTCAAACTCGGCTAAGGAACCGGCAAAACCTTGGGGATCTAGTCTATGCCCGAATAATTGATCAAAATCAATCAAATTCACAAACACAAAACTATTTTGAACTGCTTTCATAGCTGATAACAATTGAGCAATTCCTTCAGCATTATTCGAGGTTTTTCGATAGTGATTAAACCCTATTCCGGCAAATAAATCAATGATTTTACCAATTGAAACCGTGTTAATTCCCTGGGATTGCACATATTGAGGCAGTGCGTGTTGAGGTGGAACAGCTGAATAATCTTTTCTTTTATCTGATACTCGTTCAAATGCACCCGGATTACCTTTGAATGGACGTGCAATTACTCTTCCCACTAAATGTGCGCCAATCATAACTTGATTACGGGCGATTTCGCACCATTCATACAAGGTTTCGAGAGGAACAACATCTAAATGAGCCGCAATTTGAAACACCGAATCAGCCGAAGTGTAAACAATCGGCTGAGCTGTTTTCATATGATCTTCACCATATAAATCTATCACGGTTGTACCTGAATACGGCTTGTTAGCAAATACATTTGTGGTTCCCGTCGCCTTCATAAAACTAGTCAGTACTTCATCAGGGAAGCCATTGGGATAGGTTGGGAACGGTTTTTCAAGCTGAATCCCTGCAATTTCCCAATGTCCGGTAGTGGAATCTTTACCCTTAGAGACTTCTCTCATTTTTCCAAAGCTTGCTAAAGGCTTCATAACCGGAGGTACAGAATCCAAAGGAATAATATTTCCTAGACCTAAACGCTGCAAATTCGGTAATTCAACCTGTGTAACTGTGGAAACGTGGCCTAATGTATTTGAGCCCCAATCTCCATACTCACCGGCATCTTCCTGATGCCCACATCCAACTCCATCAAGAACTATTAAATAAAAATTTCCCATGTTTTTTGTACCAAAAAATGAAATGAAAAAAAGGACAGCTTGTGCCATCCTTTTTTACTAAAAGGATTTAAGGATTACCCGTGAAATACATCTTTAATTTTCTCAAAGAAGCTTTTTTCTTTGGTTTCCAGATGTTTAGGGTCAAAGTGTTTACTCATACGAAGAGCTTCAACTTTTTTGCGATCATCACTGCTCAAATCAGTTGGGATGTACACATTCACTCGAATGTATTGGTCTCCCGCAACAGTTGAGTTTAATCCGATGATCCCTTTTCCTTTGAGGCGCAATAATTTACCGGGTTGAGTTCCAGCTTCAACTTTTATTTTAGCTCTGCCTTTTAATGTTGGCACATCCAATTCGGTACCAAGTATGGCATCAGCCACTGAAATCGTTAAATCGTGGTAGATATCGTTTCCGTCACGCGAAAAATCAGGATGTTCTTTTTCTTCGAGTAAAACGATCAAATTTCCGGCTTCACCGCCACGAATACCTGCATTTCCTTGTCCACGTAGAGTAATGTAATTTCCATTGGACACGCCGCTTGGTATTTTTACTTTAACCGTTTCTTCTCCTTTTACACGGCCTTCACCGGCACATTTGGAGCATTTATTCCGAATGATTCGTCCCTCACCATAACAGGTAGGACAAGGTTGAACATTCACAAATTGCCCGAACATGGTTCTTGAAACCTGACGAACCTCACCCATTCCATTACAAGTTGAGCAGGTCATGTAATCTGCATCGGTTTGGGCGCCGGAACCATTACACTGCGTACAAACGATATTCTTTTTAACTTTTAATGTTTTTTCTGTACCAAAAGCGATTTCATCCAGAGTTAGAGCAATATTGATTTTCAAATCATTGCCAGGTCTGCCCACTGAACGTTGAGAACGCGCTCGCCCTCTTCCACCTCCACCGAACATATCGCTACCAAAAATATCACCGCCGAAAATGTCGCCAAATCTTGAAAAGATATCTTCAAAGCTTACATTTTGGAAATCAGGTTCATTAAAGCCGCCTGAATGCAAGCCTGAGTGACCAAAACGATCGTAACGAGCTCGTTTATTTTCGTCTTTGAGAACATCAAAAGCTTCGGCAGCTTCTTTGAAATTCTCAGCTGCTGTTGGATCGTCGGGATTTCGATCAGGGTGATATTTCATCGCTAACTTTCGGTACGCGCGTTTAATATCATCAGCTGATGCATCTTTTGAAACGCCAAGAACTTCGTAATAATCTCTTTTTGCCATGTTATTCACTCACAATTACTTTTGCATGACGCACAACGCGGTCACCCATTTTGTAGCCTGCTTCAAAAACCTGAAGCACAGTGCCACTTGGAATATCAGCACTTGGTGAGGGTTGTTTCATCAAGGCTTCATGAAGGTTTACATCGAAGGGCACGTTTGTTTGGTTGATTTTTTCGATGCCATTTTTGAGTAAAACGTTCTCGAATTTTTCAGCAACGAGTTGAACACCTTTTAAGAAGTTTTCATCAATTTGAAGATTTTTTGCGCTTTCTAGTGTTCTGAGCAAATCATCATAAATAGGAAGAAAATCATTTAATGCTTCCACTTTTGAGAGTTGAATGGTCATGAATCGTTCGCGCTCAACACGTTTGCGCATGTTCTCAAACTCTGCCGCTTTACGAAGCAATTGATCGTTTTTTTGGTTGATTTCTTCTTTTAATCGTTCAATTTCTTCATCAATAGAAGAGGTTGAATCACGTACTTCTTGCGTTGATTCTGTTTGATTTTCATCTTGATGCACAGCATCCGTATGGATTTCAGCTGTATCGTTATCTTCGTTGGTAAGTATTTGATTTTCCAAGTTATCTTTCTGTTGTTTATTGGCTGACATAGCTAATCAATTAGGGTTAATTTTTTTGATTTAGGCGCCCGGCAAGTTGCTCTACCAAAGCTACCATTTTTGGATAATTCATGCGCGTTGGCCCTACAAGTCCAATTGTACCTTTAGCATTCCCGAGGTTATAATTGGCGGATACCACGCTACATGAAGCTATTTGTTGGATTTTATTTTCGGAACCGATGCGAATTTTTACATCTGAAATGGGTTCCTGTTTGGGTTCATCATCAAATAAATGAATGATTAGGTCTTCATTTTCGATGAGTTCCACAATACTGCGATAGTTTTTTAAGTCCGAAAATTCCGGTTGCATGGCCATGTATTCCGCTCCACCGAAATAAAAACGACGAACTTGAACGTCTTCAAAAATATCTTCTGCCGAATCCATAAAAACACGAACAATACCTGATTTATCTTCTAACTCAACATCAGATAGCACTGAAGCAATATTTTCTGCGATTTCTTTGATTTTTAAACCTGAAAAACGTTCATTCAACATAGCTGATACGTTTCGTAAATCAGCTGATGTAATGGGGTTTTCAACTTCAATAGTAACGGTTTTCACTAAACCGGAAACAATAGTAAGCACAACGAGCAATTTTTCAGAACCAATATCTATTAATTCCAATTTTCTGAAAACGGAATCGGCATATCTCGGTGCAATTACAATGGCCAGTAAATTAGAGAGCCGCGAAAGTAAAATAGACGCCGATTGAATGGCATCATTTAACCCTCTGTTCATCGTTTCTGACCACGCATTTAATGCTTCTTCTTCTTTTTTGCTCAGTTTTGAGGTTCGCATAAGCGAATCAACATAAAAACGATACCCCATTTCGGTTGGAATACGTCCGGATGAGGTGTGCAAATGATTGATGAACCCTTTTTTCTCCAATGATTGCATCACATTCCGAATGGTGGCCGGACTCACATTCCAATTGTGAGCCAGTGCCAGATTTTTACTGGGAACCGGATTTGCGGTAATAATAAAATGTTGAATGATTTGCTGAAGCACCTCTTTTTCTCTGAGGTTGAGATCAGGCAAGTCGGTCATGGAGGTTGAAATCCGTGAATAGGGTTAATAATCCGTGTTTGGCAAAATTATTGTTATCTAATTTAACGAAATTCGGCGTTTTTTTCAGCTTTTACTTAACTTTAGTATCTGTTAACCTTTTTGCTACACCATGTATTTAACCCGAACAGTCCTCGTTTTTATCGGATTATGTTTGATGTCGACGGCAAAAGCTCAGCAAATTAGAACAAAGTCGTATGAGTTCAATTTGGGCTTTTCTGTTGGGCGTCCGGCCTATTGGGGTGACTACAACGCAGGTTTGATGGGTTCCGGATTGCCTTACTCAAATGGTGTAACCCCTCAGCAGACCTTTGGAAACGACATTAGCTACGGCGCTCACGCATGGATTCCTTTAACTTGGGGATTTAGCCTTCGGCCTGGACTTGAATACGGAAATTTAAGCTATTCCATTCCCGACCCGATTGAACCCTACAGGATGCAAACTCCCTATCGTTTGTTTAGTGTTCAGTTGCAATACGAACTGGATTTTGATGCGGCTTTTACGCCCTATGTCAGTTTTGGCTACGATGCTCTGAGCTTTAAAACTCCCATGCAAAATGATATTCCTGATTTCATTTTGGATTCAAGCGTGTTACCCTATCAAACAGGAACGGCGAGTTCATACCCTATAACAGTTGGTTTTAATTATGATTTAGGCGAATTATCCGCACTTTTTGTTGAGTCCACCTTGCGATTAACATCAACAGATTTGCTCGATAATTTCACGCCTGCTCAGTCCAATTTTTCATCCAAAAATGATGCAATTTTTAGTTATCAGGCCGGTTTACGTGTTAAAGTGATTCATGTAATTCGTTTGTTATTTGATAATCCTAAGCCTCAACCACTTCGAAATTTTTCTCATGAACCGGTTCAGGTAAGCTGGAAACCTAATTTACCAACCTTGCAACCTATTCCACAGCGTTTAGCCGTTCCTGTGGTCACCGAACCAATCGCGCAAGCTGAACCAGAGCCT
>CAZIQX010000086.1:0-4510 GCA_964541325.1 uncultured Chitinophagales bacterium
CAATATGAGCTTATTTAAAAATGATATAAATCATAAAATAAATTTGGTAATCGGGGAACTATCTTTTGGAAAATTAGTACCTATAAATATTGACGATCTACTAACATGTAAATATATACAAAAAATCCCCTTGGAAAAATTTTTAACAATAATGAACTTTACTCAAGCATCCATAAACGATGTTTTAGCGTCAAGTTTTTCAAACACCTCCATTTTTCAAGTGACTGAAAAGTGAAATGAACTTATTTCATATTGAAAAAAAGGAAAAACTCGCTTTCGAACTTTACGAAAAAGAACTCATTGAACTTCGCAGAGAATTAAGTATTTCATCACGTTTTGTAAAGGTACCGGAAGAACTTTTAAACGATACTTCTTTAGATGGTATCCCCAATGAGCCTTTCCGAAACTATGTTGTAAAAATGTACAATGAAGTTAAAGACGCTCTTGTTGTACATCCTGAAAAATCAACGTATTCAGCAGATGATTTTCTCAATGAATTACTTTTTCTTAAGCAGAGTTTAATTCATGCCGGTTTAGAAGATGTAGCTGAAAAAGGACGCCTTCAATCCTTGATTTGGCGCGTGCAATCCTTTGGTTTCCATTTTGCTTCACTTGATATACGTCAACATTCGGGGCAACATGAGTTGGCTGTAGCAGAGTTAATGGCAAAAGCGCAACTGACTTTGAATTATGCTGAGTTGAGTGAGTCCGAAAAAACGACTTTACTTACTGCTGAATTAAAAAATCCTCGTCCTCTTACCAATCCACATGAAAAATTAAGTGATGATTGCCGTCATGTTTTAGATGTATTTCATGTAATTAAAAAACATATTACCATCAATCCGGATAGCATCGGTTGTTACATCATTTCCATGACGCATGAAGTAAGTGATTTGCTTGAAGTTCTTCTTTTAGCAAAAGAAGCCGGTTTATATCGTTATCAGAATGGACATGCAGAGTCCGATATTGATGTTGTTCCATTATTGGAAACGATTGAGGATTTAGAGATGGGTGCAGACCTTTTAAGTGAATTATTTAATAATTCAGCTTATCAGATGCAGTTAAAAGCTCGTGGATACTTTCAGGAAATCATGCTCGGTTATTCAGACTCCAACAAAGATGGTGGTTATTGGATGGCAAATTGGGCGCTTCATAAAGCACAACACAGTTTATCTCAGGTTTGTGATAAGCATAAAATAGCATTCAGATTGTTTCATGGCCGTGGTGGTACGGTTGGTCGTGGAGGTGGACGTGCAAATAAAGCCATCTCTGCCCTACCGGTAAGCTGCCAAAATGGAAAAATCAGAATGACCGAACAGGGTGAAGTTATCACCTTCCGTTATGCAATTCCGGCTATTGCGCATCGACATTTGGAGCAGATTACAAGTGCAATGCTTATTTCAACCTTTCAAGCCCAAAACAAACGAGCCAAAGCTTTTGACGAATCACAGGTGTATGAGTTGATGGAAACAATCGCAAAAAAATCCATGGCTCACTATCGAACGTTAATTGATCATGATGAATTTTGGATTTGGTACTCAGAAGTTACCCCTATTCGTCACATTTCACGTTTACAAATTGCTTCTCGTCCAGTTTCCCGCTCCAAAGGTCCTCGTGTTGATTTGGGTTCCATTCGGGCAATTCCATGGAATTTTGCTTGGACTCAAACCCGTTACAATGTACCCGGTTGGTTTGGTTTGGGGGCAGCTTTGTCATCGTTATTAACCGAACAACCTGACTCCCTTCCCGTTCTACAAAAGTTATATGATGAATGGATTTTCTTTAAATCGATTGTAAACAATGCTCAACGCGAAATGTCTCGTTGTGAGTTGAATACAGCTAAATGGTATGCGAATCGAGTTGAATTAGGCTTAAGTAAAGACTTCCATGGATATATCACGGAAGACTTTCATCAAGCACAAAAGGCATTATTACAAATTACGCAACAAAAAGTGCTTATGGAAGACTCACCTATTATTCGTAAATCCATTTTCTTAAGGAATCCTTACACGGATGTACTCAATTTTATCCAATTGGAATTGATGAATCGTTGGGAAAATGAAGCCAATCGTGATGATTTACTTGGTCGTAGTATTTTGTTGAGTATCAACGGCTTAGCAGCTGCTATGCAAAGCACCGGTTGATCTAATCTATCCTAATGAAAAACAAAAGGCCTGTCAGATTACTCCGACAGGCCTTTTTTATGTACCTATACGAGATTGTTTATCACGAACAACCGCTTGTGCTACCGCAAGTGATACACTTTAAACAGGTACCGTTGCGAACCATAGTCATGCTTCCGCAATCGCCGCAAACATCGCCGGTATAACCTAATTGTTTTGCTTTTTCATAAGCGGTTTCGGTTTTACCCACATGTACGGTAGCCGTTGCATGAACGTGTTCATCAACCACTTTTGGCGCAGTAGCTGCCACTGGAGCAACTGTTTTTTCTAACATATGTTGATGCTCTAGGCCTTCAACATCGCATACCGGTTCAGGACGCAAGGTGCGTGTTTCAATCATGTCAGCGTCAACGTGGGCTAAATCATGACGACCTAAATAGGTAACAGCCAATTCACGGAACACATAGTCGATGATTGATGTACTCATTTTGATATGTGGATTACCAAACACAGGTCCAGAAGGTTCAAATTTGGTAAACACAAACGCATCTACAAATTCTTCTAAAGGAACACCATGTTGTAAACCTAAGGATATTGCGATAGCAAAGCAGTTCATCAAACTTCTGAATGCTGCGCCTTCGCGGTGCATATCAATGAAAATTTCACCAATTTGGCCATTTTCGTATTCACCGGTTCTCAGGTAAACACTTTGTCCACCAATTTTTGATTTCTGTGTGTATCCACCACGGCGATTAGGCAGGCGTTTACGATGAGCTACATATTTATGAATAATTCGCTCAGCTGTTTGTACAACCTGATCTTGAGCTTTTTGGATTTGAGCTTGCTCTTCTTCATCATCATGCATGATTTCTTCCATCACGTCAGCCATCGTGTTCAATGGTTGAGAAAGTTTGGAACCATCACGATACAATGCGTTTGCTTTTGTTCCTACTTCCCAAGATAACATGTACGCATGCTTGATATCTTCGATAGTGGCTTCGTTTGGCAAGTTAATGGTTTTAGAAATCGCACCGGAGATGAACGGCTGTGCCGCAGCCATCATTAAAATGTGTCCTTCCGGAGAAATGTATCGTGTACCAATTTTTCCGCATTTGTTGGCACAATCAAAAACAGGGAGATGTTCTGCTTTTAAATTTGGAGCACCTTCAACGGTCATTGTTCCACACACATAATCATTAGCTTTTTCTACATCGGCTTTACTGAAACCTAAATAGGAAAGCATATCGAAGGTGTAATCTGCTAGTTGCTCATCTTTTATACCGAGCACGTTTTTGCAGAAATCTTCGCCTAAAGTCCATTGGTTAAATGCAAACTTAATGTCGAAAGCTGTTGGTAATGCTTGTTCTAAAGCTTCAATTTCTTTATTGGTGAAGCCTTTTTCACGTAATTGGTCATGTGTAATTGCGGGTGCACCAACTAATGAACCATGACCTTTTGCATATTTTACGATAGCATCAACTTCTTTTTCAGAATAACCTAAACGACGTAATGCATGTGGAACACTCTGATTGATAATTTTAAAGTATCCACCACCTGCTAATTTTTTGAACTTAACGAGTGCGAAATCAGGCTCAATTCCGGTTGTATCACAATCCATAACAAGGCCGATTGTTCCTGTTGGAGCAATTACCGTTACTTGGGCGTTTCGGTATCCATATTTCTCTCCCATTTCTAGTGCACGATCAGAATCCTCACGTGCAGCTTTCAACAAATAATCAGGGCAATAGGTTGGATCGATACCCATTGGCTTTACGGTTAATCCTTCATACTCACTTGGGGCAACATTGTAAGATGCACTACGGTGATTACAAATAACACGTAACATATTTTCCTTATTCTTTTCGTAACCGGCAAATGCACCTAATTCTTTAGCCATCTCAGCGGAAGTAGCATAAGATGTCATGTGCATAATGGATGTAATGGCTCCGGTAATGGCACGGGCTTCGGGTGAATCATATGCAATTCCTTGAACCATCAACAAGGTTCCGATATTGGCATAGCCAAGTCCCAATGTGCGGAATTTGTAGGATAATTCTGCGATTTCTTTGGATGGAAACTGAGCCATCAACACAGAAATTTCCAATACAACTGTCCATAAACGAGTAGCATATTGATAATCTTCTACCAAGAATTTACCTGATTTGGTATCATAGAATTTAATCAGGTTCAAGGAAGCTAAATTACAGGCCGTGTTATCCAAAAACATGTATTCAGAACATGGATTGGAAGCTTTAATGGGGCCATCAGCGGGACAAGTATGCCATTCATTGATGGTATCGTGATACTGAGTTCCCGGATCGGCAGAAGCCCACGCCGCATAGGCAATTTGATCCCATAAATCGTTGGCTTTAAGCGTTTTACATGCT
>CAZIQX010000086.1:4520-12565 GCA_964541325.1 uncultured Chitinophagales bacterium
GCTTTAACCTTTTCTGTTCTCCAATACAAATTCCAGTTACCATCATTTTTTACTGCTTCCATGAAAGCATTTGGAACACGAACAGAGTTGTTGGAGTTTTGTCCACTTACTGTTGCATAGGCTTCGGAATTCCAGTCAGTATCATACACTTCAAATTCGATATCGGTAACACCTTGTGCAGCAAGCTGAATTACACGTTCAATGTAGTTTGCAGGCACGTTTTCAACACGAGCTTTTCGAATTGCTTTTGCTAAATCTTTGTTTTTGAGAGGGTCGCGGGAAACAGAGCCGTTGAGCATTTGTCCATCCACATTTACCGGAGTGTGGCAAAGTGAAATAATTTTCTTAAGGTGCTTTTCCGTAGTTTTTGAGCCCGCAACTAAAGCAGCAACTTTTTGTTCTTCTTTTACCTTCCAATTGATGTACTCTTCAATATCCGGATGGTCTAAATCTAAGGTCACCATTTTTGCGGCACGACGGGTTGTACCACCTGATTTGATAGCACCTGCAGCGCGATCACCGATTTTAAGGAAACTCATTAAGCCAGAAGATTTACCACCACCACTTAAAGGTTCTTCAGAACCGCGTAAATCAGAGAAATTTGTGCCTGTTCCGGAGCCGTATTTGAACAGGCGTGCTTCTCTGACCCATAAATCCATGATTCCGCCTTCGTTTACGAGATCATCAGAAATACCTTGAATAAAACATGCGTGTGGTTGTGGATGTGTGTAAGCATCTTCCGATTTCTTTAACTCACCGGTATTGCCATCTACATAATAATGCCCTTGAGCGGGACCGTTAATTCCGTAAGCCCAGTTTAAACCGGTATTAAACCATTGTGGTGAATTTGGTGCTGCCATTTGTGTAGCAAGCATGTAACACATTTCATCGTAGAATACTTTAGCATCTTCTTCGGAATCAAAATAATTGTATTTCCAACCCCAATAAGTCCAATTCCCGGCCAAACGACTAAAAACCTGGCGTGAATCGTGTTCGCCGGTGAAACGTTCTTTTTCCGTGAGTTCTTCTAAGGCTTTTGTATCGGCTTCACGAGCTTGTAACCATTTTGGAACGCCTTTTTCTGAAACGTTCTTTAATCGAGCAGGAACTCCTGCTTTTCGAAAATATTTTTGAGCGATAATGTCGGTAGCTACTTGTGTCCAGGTTTCTGGAACAATCACATTATCTAAAAAGAAAACCCTTGACCCATCGGGATTTTTGATTTCTGATTTGCGGGTTTCGAAACGGATGCCATCATAGGGCGTTTTCCATTCCGCTTTGGTAAAGTTGCGAGTAAATTTCATGGGCTCCTAAAATTTGCTTTGATTTTTTTGCGATCTATTTTGTTGTCTTCTGACCTTGGTCAGACCCCGTTAATTATAGACAGAAGTGCCTCGTACAAGACTCAGTATTTGCACACAACACTATCCTCTACCCAACGGGATGATAAATTAACAGGGCAATTCTGTGCTTGCAAATTAAATTCAAAGAAGTTTTCCACAAAGTGTTGAACTTATCAACATTTACATTTTTTGCTTGACAATATGATATGAATTTCGGGTGCTCGATTTTACATGGAACCGATTAAAAGCGCTTCTTGTCAGTGGAAAACTTAAAGCTGCTTATGCTATTGGTTACCAATAGCTTACTTTTTAGATATAAAATTATTTAATATCTAAAAGGGCTGTTTTTTTGAGTTATCCACATTTTGTGGAAAGCTGATTTTAGTCAGGTAGTACTTTTATAATATTCCAAATACACATCCTTTTATAATCCAATTTTACATACATAAAATTATTACGTGTACATATAGGTATATGTCAATATGAAAAAATGATTTAGAATTATAAAGCTTAACTCATATTGAGTGATGGAGAGCATAAACAAAAGACGTTAAGGTGTTTTTATTTTAGTCATCACCTTTAAAAATCTCTATTTTTAGCCGAATTTTTAATCCCACTTATCATGATTCGTCTTTTTGTAGTTCTAATAGCGGTTGCCGGTTTTATTTCATGTGCTAAATCGGAGTATCAAGAACCTATTATTGCATCCTGGCAAGATATCGAACTCAAAGAAAGTGAGTTTAAAACAGCCTATGTTGACTATGTTTTATCCGAACGAAGAATTGATTCAGAAGAACTTCGCAAGAATTATGCAAAATATGTTTTAGAACGCAAAATTATTGCTTCATATGCTGCACAATCGGGTTTAGACACTTTATTTGAAGTTGAATCCTCTCGAATAATAGCTCAAGAAACAGCACAGCGCCAGGTATATATGAAGCATTATATGGATACCCGCATTTCTGAACCGGAAGAAATCGATGTTCGTTCTGCATTTAAGCGTGTGTATTCTGCTGTTCGCTTGGAACAGATATTTGCACGATCAAAATCTGAAATTGACTCATTGTATTTATCGTTAAACAGAGGTCTTGATTTTGCTGAATTAGCGAAGAAATCTATACTAAAACATGCTCCACAAGCCTCTGACACAAGTTACCGATTGGGATGGATTCGATATGGGATGTTAGATTACACGGCAGAACTCATTGCGTTTAGCCTTGAAAAAGGTCAGGTTTCTCGCCCAATTCGATCTACTCAAGGATGGCATATTTTCAAAGCTATTGACGTTCTAGGAACTGAAAATGTGGACATAGCACGCTATCAACAAGAAAGAGAAGCATTATTTATTGACTTATATCGCAGGAAATTGGAAGAATCAACCCAATTTTACATTGATTCCCTATTTCTTACCAAAGAGCTCATAGTTCACGACGAAACCTATTTGCGAGTTTATGAATCGCTTACTCAACCGCTTCAAAAAGTATTACAAAAAGAAAAACGGGGATTTCAATTTAAAACAGCTGCTCAACTTGCTCAGCAGTTTGAAAAAAACACTCCTGTAGGGTCCTGGGGTGAACTCGTTTTATCTACCTACGCATTCTTGCTTAAATCGGGTAGCATTCCTTTAGATCTATTAGAATCTACCCCTTATGATGCACTTAGCTTTTTACTGAAAAATGAAATGATTAATCAGCTTGCATCCAATTCAAGATATCCACAAAATGATAGTCTCGTTCAATCGGAAACACAAAAAGCATTGGAAGAGGCTCTCTATTATGCAGCCTTACGAGAACGAGTTAAAACCCTGGATCGAAAGCAGTTAGAGGATGATTTTTACACTACTTACGGTGCACAGGCATACCCTGATAGTGTCGTTTCAACCTACAACGCTTACCTATTTAAAGATTCAGCCGCTACCATTCCTGTAATCGAATACTGGCAGAAAGAACGTTTTTTCACGAATGTGATTCCCCTTTTTAAAGATGACTACGAAGTTGAGCAGCGTACAACTCGCTCCCCTCTATCTGAAATTGATGGCAAACCTGAACATCATTTTCCGATGGAATTACCCGCTAAAAATCAAGTATTTGCGGGTCCCTATCGAGAACCTTACGGACGCTACGCTTTAATCGCTCCGGTATCCCGTTATTTCGTACCTAAACCTAAAGCGGAAATTCAAGCTCAACTTACACAAGACACCAATGCGAGTTTATCAGCTTTAACTCATAAATATTGTTTGCCAGACGAATATAGCATGGATCAGATTCATTTTAATGATGATGTGATTCAAAATGTGCTTCCATATAGAAATTAAAAGGAACGAATTTTAAGAGTTTGTTGTCTTGAGTGATTCATTAAAACGCTACAGACAGTACATTCATGCCATTTATTGATACTCGATTATCTATTGAGGATTTAACTCCCCTTCTTTCATCACCCATTCAGCTATCCGAAACAGCAGCACAAAAACTGCTCAAAAATCGATTTTTTTTAGAACAAGAATTAGAAAAACATGCTGAAATTTATGGGATTACAACTGGATTTGGTCCTCTGGTTAGTGAAGAAGTGACTCGTGAAGACCAAATTCGACATCAATATAATTTATTACAGCAATTAAGTGGATCAGCGGGCAAAGAGTTGGATTATGATACGTCCCGATTGATTTTTTTGATTAGAATTCACGCATTATCTCAAGGAGTATCGGGAGTAAGTCTAGAACTCATTGAGTATATGATTTCTCTTTATAATCTAGGCTTAGCACCTGTTTTTCGTCAATTTGGGTCTGTTGGCGCATCCGGTGACTTAGTTCCTCTCACTTCACTTGCACGTATGCTTGTTGGTTCAGACCCGTTTTGGGATAAAGATGGAAATAAACATCCGGGTACAGACCTTCAAAAGTTCACGAAACGCAGCATTTACCTGTTAAAAGAAAAAGAAGGTCTAGCCTTAGTAAACGGAACTAGTTATTCCTTAGGAATGGCCTTGCATGCGTTTCGGAGGGTAAATCAATTACTATTAGATCAACTATATCCCTTAATCAGTTTGCATTGGTTCGTATTCGAGGATTCCTTACAGCATTTCAGTGAAAAAATTTATCATGTAAAAGCTCATGAATCTGCCCAAAAAACAGCTCAACTTTTTCGTGAATGGATTCATCCATTGAAACCGGAATTAACCAAAGGCACGCCTCAACCACCCTATTCTTCACGTTCCGTAGTGTTATGGTTAGGTGCGGCCAATCAACGTTTAAACGAAGCCAAGCAGGTTTTAGAAACCGAACTAAATGCAGTAGATGACAATCCTTTATTTTTTGATAAAGAACGATTGGTACTACATGCAGCAAATTTTCAGGGTACGTATGTGTCCTATGCGGCAGATTTATTGTCACAAGCGCAAGTCCAAATCATGCTTTTACTCGAGCGAATTGTAAACAGAATAACTCATGTAAAATTAAATGATGGGTTGCCTGCATTTCTTGCAGACGAACCTGTTGGATTAAACAGTGGACTTCAAGGACTTCAACTATTGATCACATCGCTTACGGCTGATATGCGAACACGTGCCGTAAATCACAGTTTAAGTTCCATATCCACAAATGCTGATAACCAAGACATCGTAAGTATGAGTGCGAATGCGGCTCATAACAGTCGAGAACTTGTTGAGCGATTTGAAATTGGAACACGAGTATTTAAGATTATGATTCTGAGAGCGTTACAATTTAAAGGTGATGTTTCTAAAGCACCGAAATTACAAACCTGGTATCATCATGAAAAAGAACGATTAAACGGCATTTCTTTTAGTGATGTAAACTTGGATTACAAACTAGTATTGAACTCGATTCTTTAAGGAATCCAAGCGATATTACTCGTAAAAAAAAAGCTGAATCCAAAAGAATTCAGCTTTAATACGTTTTTGTAAGCATGTAAAGCTAACGAACGATAGATTTGGTTAGCTCATAAGTGGATGATTAATAACTAGCATGCACTAGTGAACAGGATGTAATTCAACACCAGTTGGGGTGAAACCTTTAACCACAGCCTGATTACCATCGGTTGTAAGTTGAGCCAAATCGATGGACGTTGAACCACTTTGGATAGACCATGTGGCCGTTTGTTCATTAAAAGCTAACGTAGCTTTTTCACCAAGATTGGGTCCTGCAATTTGTTCGATTTCAAAACGATGTTTTTTAGCCGTCACTCGCCAGGTTTTACCACCATCGGTAATTAGTTTGGAATCAGACTGACCCTCGTTCATAGCCATTGGATTAGTACCTGTCCAGAATTCAATTGAATTCAACACTACAGCATCTACTCCAACCACAATTCCATAAACAGGAACAATGTTTAAAGCAACAAACAATATAGCATTGATGTATTTATCACCGAGTGTACCATTCCAATTGTACAATTTTTGGGTTAAACGAAACGGACCATAGCAATTGGTTGCAACCAATCCGGTTGAAGCGATTAAAAGAACTAAAACGGGTTTTTTAAAAAAAGATAGATTCATAGTTTACTCCGTGAATAAGTGATTTTAGTTGATGCATGTTAAGCTGAACTCCGAATCAAATCAAGTTGAATAAAGAATTATAATTTTAGTGATTTTTGAAAAAAAGGCTTTACATCGGCGTTTGTAATCGTGTATATTTGCGTCCCACTTGCCGCTGTGGCGGAATTGGTAGACGCGCACGACTCAAAATCGTGTACCGAAAGGTGTATCGGTTCGACTCCGATCAGCGGTACGGCAAGTTAAATTAAGCCTGTAAGACATTGATTTTACAGGCTTTTTTTATGGTTTATAACCGTGATTTAGATTAGCAAATATTAGATACGATTAGGAAATTATTAGCAAAATGAGGTACTTTTATTAGCAAATAAGGGCAAAAAAAAGGCAAAATGAATTATGTGGGCAAAAAAAAGGCAAAGTAAATGAGAGTATTTTCTATTGATAAATCACTATACATCGACTTCCGAGAACCTGTAAAACCTTACCGACGCTTAAGACAGTCTTTGGGTGAAATATCGTTACGCATAGCTCATAAGATAGCAGCCGATCTCAAAAATGAATACGATCTAAGGCGAGTTAACCCATTCGTAAAGAATTTTAAAGTGATTGATTGGTATCACAATCGCTCATTAGCCCAAATGATTACCATGAACGAAGCGGTTGAGCTATTTCTTAATGAAAAGAAACATTACCGATCTGCCCGAACCGTAGAGGCTTATGCAGAAATACTCTACCCTTTCCTTCGCATTTCCAATTGTGCCGATTATTTACTCATGGATGTTCAAAAAGCTGAAGTTGAAAAGTATTTGTATCGTTCCGGTATAAGCTCTGTAACGGCAAACACATATAAGAGGCATTTGAAGGCGTTCTTTAATTGGGCGATAAAAAAAGAGTTTATTGAGAAGAATCCGGTTCAGGATGTTCCGGTCATGCGAGAAAAGCCAAATACCGCTAATAAAATGACTCCCTTTTCAGATGTTCAGAAAATATTAGAAGCGTATGAGTCATATTACCAAGAGCTAATCGAAAAAGGGCAAACGGCAAGGGCGAGAGGTTCTCGCTGGTTTCCTTTGGCAGTTGGCTTAATGTTGTATGCCGGGCTACGTCGAACGGATGCAATTACCCGAAAGCGGAAACATCTTGTTCAGGATTGTATCATCGTTGAGGCGATTAAAGGCACATCGGATCGGATCGTTCCTATCCTACCTGAACTACAAGTTTTGATAGATGAAGCGTTACAAAGGATTTCTAAGAGTCCCGAAGCCTATCTTTTGCCCTCACCTATCAATCCTGATCAGCACATCACCGGAGAGCGAGTTACCCGAATGTTTGCTATGATGCGTGATCGTGCTAACTTGCCTAAATCTCGAACATCTCACGGATTAAGGCATAGCTTTGTAACCGAAATGCTTACACGTGGCTTATCGACTGCGGAGGTGAAAGATTTATCGGGTCATAGCTCTGTTACAGTTACAGAGCAATATGCACACCTTGTAACGAAACGATTGCGTGATAAGATGATGGGGATAGGTTAAATAAAAAAAGGAACCTATCAAAGTTCCTTTTTTTAAACTATTCATCAAGAGAGACGCTACTTGACCTATTTCAAAATCATCATTAATTGAATGAAAATCAAGTATTCTGAGGTTTAATTTCAGATATAAACACTTTTCCCTTTCCTTTTCTGAAAGCGATTAGGTCTGCGTGAACATCATCTAAGTGATTCGATTTCTTTAATCTCTTTGATAATGGCTCTAAGTTTTGATTTTTCGATTTGCTCTTGTTCATTCTTAACATAGATAGCGATTAACCATATAATTGAATTGTTAGAAATATACGTATAAATGAGGCGAATGCCACCTCTTTTACCTGAATGCTCACTTGCCCATCGTATTTTTCTTGCACCTTCTGTATTTGGTTCAAGCGTACCAGCAAGAGGATTATTTGCTAACATTTGCTTTATTATCTCAAGCTGTTTTGTAAAACGCATTTTTTTGATTTTGCGTTTGAAAGATGGAGTTTCGGCAAAATACATAAGAGATACTATTGAGTACTTTCCGCCTGTCCCTTACCCACCGCTTTCAGATAAGTGGAAATCACATAAGGCATCTGCATCGCTATTAACACGATCAAAAAGAATACATTATCCTTTTCCAACCACAACTAAAGGGCATCAAAATCGAATAATCCGTTCCC
>CAZIQX010000086.1:12575-12850 GCA_964541325.1 uncultured Chitinophagales bacterium
ACTTTAGGCGTATTCTTTCCAAACAGGTCTTTTGCAAGCTTAATAGCCTCTTTAATTAATTTGAGCTTAATCATACATCTTCCTCATCTTCATGGAAGTTTGGGGGTAATTCTTGGAGTTGATGTTTAGCAATAAGATTCACATGAGCTGCATACAATCTCCAATATCTCTTTTTCCAACGTTCGAGTTCTCGTTCGATCGTTATAATGCGCTGATCTTGCAGGCTAATTTGCCGGAAAAGATCGTTTCTAAGCTGAACTACGGCATCTTGATCC
>CAZIQX010000087.1:0-9797 GCA_964541325.1 uncultured Chitinophagales bacterium
AAATTTAGTAACCACAACTCCTGAAAATTGAAGCGCCGGATTGAGTTCTTTTTGGATAATTTGCACCACTTTTAGGTACAATTGACGAACACCGCGCATTGCTAAAAATTCGGGCTCGGTTGGAATAATCAATTCATCACTAGCTGCGAGTGCATTCACAGATAAAATTCCCATAAAAGGACAGCAATCGAAAACCACCACATCGTAACTACTTACATTTTTGAGAGCATTTCGCATAAAAAACTCCCGACCATCCTCTTTCATATCCAAATCGGCGGTGGTTAGTTCGAGGTCTGCTGCAATTAAATGCACACCGGATTTGGTTTCCCGAATCGACTCTTTAATCGGGACTCCATTAATTACATCATGCACATTTTTGCGTCCGGCAGCAGTACTTTCACCAAAACTACAGGTTAAATATCCCTGAGGGTCAAGATCGATAGCGAGAACTTTTTTGCCTTGTTTTGCTAATTGCGTAGCTACATTAAAGGCGGTAGTTGTTTTACCGGTTCCGCCTTTAAGCGATAAAAAACAAATCTTCTTCATAGACTGATAGGTAGATGCTTCAAAAAATCGTTGTCAGAGATTACTTAAATGTTAGGAGAATTAACAATTATTTCTTGTTCTCAAGTATTACCCGGAAACCGGTAAATCCATCCAACCAACCTGAAACTTCCGGATTGGCTTCATCCACAAAATCTAATGCCGAAAACCCATAGGTTTTGCCTTTTTCTGAAGTCATTTCTCGGAGACTTCCGGCTAAATCAAATACTTCATGGTCTCCCAATTTTATCGGGCTGAATTTTCCTGCATCACTTACTAATTTTGTACCGGCTTCCCGTGCTTTATCAACAAGTTTAAGCGCATCATCACGAGTAATATCGTACCCGGCCCAATAGTTTAAAGTATTTTCTTTTTTACCGTTTTTCACTGCTTTTTTGTGAAAACTTGAAGCCTCTTTTGCATTAGGTAAGCGATAGGATTTACCTGTTTTTTCACTTAACCATTTGGTATAAGCTACCGCGTCATCCCATGAAAATCCGGTAGCAGGTTTATTAGCATCCACAGAGCTAAATGAAAAATCCGGTTTAAAAGCTGCAAATTGTGCATTTGTAATTTCAAATCGCCCAACTGAAATCGTGTCTTTACCAAGTGATACCGTTTCAGGAAGTAGAATATCGTTTTCAATTACGCCATAAACCCCATTTACTTGAGCAATTTTTGAGCGTTCAAAAACAGATGCAAGCGGACTTTCTTTCTTAAATGCTTCATTTTCAGGTTTATACGTTCCAAATAAATAGGTATCGAACCATTTGAGTTCTTCTTCCATTTTCCGCTTCTGATGCGATAATTTTGCTAAACCGTGTCCCTGACCCGGAAACCATAAAAAACGAACAGGGGCCTTACCAACCTGCTGTAAGGCACGATAATATTCCCAACCCTGATCGCGTGGAACGGCACGGTCTTCACTCCCATGAAAAATGATTGTTGGTGTTTTCACTTTTTCGAGTTCAAACAAGGGTGATTTTAAGATGTAATTTTCGTTGTACGCCTTTCCATTTACATCATCCCAAGGAGCGCCACCAAAATAACTTTGATCAAACGTAACCCCGAAACTACACGTGCCATAATCTGAAGTCCAGTTTACATCACCTGCGCCGGCTGCAATCACCTTAAACAAATCCGGATATTTTACCGAAATCATCGTTGATAAAATAGCTCCGTTCGACCATCCCATCATCGCCAAGGAATCTTTGGTAATCATCCCTTTTTCCGCCAAGTAATCAATTCCTGAAATGATATCTTCCAACTCCAATTCGTAATAGCGTTTTTTAATGGATTCCACAAAAGATTGACCGTAATTACTTGAACCATGATAATTCGGTTTCAGCGTAAATGCTCCACGTTGTGCGAACAGGTTTGGATAGTACGCCCATCGCTCACTCCATGCGTCTAAATCGGCAGCTGAGGGTCCGCCGTGAGGAGCAACAATAAGTGGATAAGCGCGACCCGGTTTGTAATCATGAGGATAATACAATACACCTTCAATTTCTTCGCCCAGTGCACCTTTCCAACGAATAATTTCGGATTTGGCAATCGTTAGTTTTTTGTAAAAATCATTAAGCTCAATCAAAGTAGATATCTTTTCGAGAGATACATTTTTGCGGCCGATTGAAATTTCGCCCACTTTGTATTGAGTTGGGGTGGATGCCGTTGAGTACACAAACGCCACACTTTTTTGATTTTCAGCTATCGCACCCATTCGAACTCGTCCATTCATTGAACCGGCATCAACTGTTTTTTTGCTCCAGTTTCCTTTTTTGTCTTTTTCCAGATATACCAAATCGTTGGTTACACCTTTTGCCAAATTCACTAATAATCCATTTCCAAAAACATCATATCCGCCGGAACCCAAGCCCCAATCGTGCGCTATGTTTACTTTTTGGATTGAAAAATTGGTCAGATTCATCTCATATAATTCTGAGATACCGGCGCCCTGCCATTCCGGGTCAGACGAAGTTTCAGCGGTAAAAAACAAAGTCTTTGAGTCGCGTGAGAATGAAAACGAACCCGGAGTCTGAAATCCATCTTTTAAAATCTGTTGATGTGTTTTTTCATTCAAATTATATAGATGATACGTTGGTTTTGGTTTGCCGTCGGAGCCATAATGTGGACTCATAACTTGGGCTGTTACCAACCATTTTGCATCTTTTGAAACAGCGTAGGTATAAATTTCTTTTGGATTTTCTGTTAATCGTGTAACCATTTTATCACTTAATGAAAACGAAAAAACACGAACGGGTTTCATCATTGTAGTGTCTTCAACAGCAATAACGTTGTCTTTTTTCTTTTTGGCTTCCAATTCAACCAAGGTTTCACCTTCTTCCGATAAAAAGAGCAGGTGTTGTTCATCAAGCCATGTTAAGGATGAAATCGAATTAGGAAACGTGTGAACAGCTTCAGGTTCTCCACCCAATAAATTAAATGCCCATAGTGTGTTCTTTTTTTCACGGCTCGAAAGAAAATATAGTTTTTTTCCATCCTTACTGAATAAGGGACTGTAATTCGATGTTTCTCCTTGAGTTAAGGCAACAGTAATAAAACCATCTTTTTCTTTTTTATCGAGATAGGTGAGGTATAAATGACTCGAAAAATTATCTTTTTCCGGATTGGGCGAACGTTTTACCCAAACGATTTTAGAGGCATCAGGTGAAAAGGCTAGTGCAGTAGCAGATTCCACTTCTACAACGTGTTTAATTTCCCACTTTTGTTGTGCCTGAGCGGGAATTATTCCCAAAATCACGATGAGTAACGATAAAACAGTAGTTTTCATAGCGAACAATTAGATGGTTTGACAATTCGGAAGTTAAGTGATTCAACCCAAATTGTGATGTAAAAGCTTGTGGCAGATATCACTAATTTCTGATTCTTATCACTCCAAATAAAAGCCTATTTTAGCGGTGTTTAACGTAATTTTGAGCTCATGCGAATATCACCTCAATCTCTTCTTTTTATTGTTTTTCTAGCCGTTTTAAGTGCTTCCTGTGCTCCAACCGGTTCGGTGCGCTCGTTTCAATCGGGAGTTGCAAGTTGGTACGGACCCGGATTTCATGGCAAACAAACGGCAAACGGAGAACGATTTAATCAAGATGACCTTACGGCCGCTCATAAAACATTGCCTTTCAACACGTTAGTGCGAGTTGTAAACGTTGATAACGGCAAATCCGTGGTGGTAAGAATTAACGACCGTGGTCCTTATGCAAAAAATCGAATCATTGATCTCTCGCGCGAGGCTGCCAAAAAAATTGATATGCTCAACTCCGGAACCGCACGAGTTCGCTTGTTTTTAGTTCGAGGCAATGAACGCGAAGTTAACGCTCGTGCCAATTCCGAGGAATTATTTGCGGTTCAAGTTGCATCGTTTAATGATGCAAAAAGTGCGGAATCCAAAGCTTCAACGATAAAAAATGCCTGGGTAAAATCGTACAAGGTTGATGGAAAAACCGTATTTCGGGTGTATGTTGGTCGCTTTTCGTCGAAAGACGCCGCCGCCGAACATGCACGACGATTAAAACGCGACGGCATAGATGGTTTTGTAAAGCAGATTTAAGTTTATGATGAAGAGAGAAAACGAAGTACAAGAATTTCAAAAACTCAACCCAAAAGCTATTGTTATTTGGCGGATTTCCGGGTTCTTAACCACTCTTTTTTTAAGTACTACTTTAGGAGTAGGATTGTATTTTGCCCAACGTAAGTGGGAATTCCTTGGCGATTTAATGGGGTGGATAATTGGTGGCTTTTTTATCGGTTTACTTGTATTGATTCTGTTAAGTTCATCTCTCACCTACAAACGTTGGCGCTATCGCATCACCGATGATTACATTGAAACCCAAAGTGGACTCATTTTTGTGGATTCGGCCATTATTCCGGTAAAACGAGTTCAACACATTGTAGTTGAAGAAGGTCCGATTTTACGTGCTTATAACATGGCAAGCATTTCCATCCACACAGCAGCTACTGAACATGAAATTCCAATTTTGGAAAAAGAAGAAGCGTTAAGGGTACGCAACCGTATCGCTGAACTTGCAAAAATCTCCGAAGATGATGTCTGAACCACAACGGCTGCATCCCTTTTCCATTTTTATTCTGATTCTGGATTTTATCAAGAAATCGTGGCGCGATTTATTACCCGCATTTATTGGAATTGGAATTGCCGGTTCGAAATGGATTAATCCCTGGTTTATCGTGCCGGTGGTTTTATTTGGGATGTTCATTGCCATTTTATATTGGTGGCGATTTACGTTTTCGGTTCAGGATGAACAACTCATCATTCAAAAAGGAATTTTTTCTCGCACTTCGGTTCAAATCCCCAAACAAAAAGTGCAGGTTATGGACACTCAATCCTCGCTGCTACAGCAATTTTTCGGATTAGAAACGCTGAGTATAGAAACGGCCGGCACCGATGAAAACGCCAAATTAATAGGTATTAAAGCTGATGTGTCAACGGCTATTCAGGAGGCGCTTCGTACTACGCAAAAAACAGAGGTTGCTACGCAAGAACTAATTGTAAAACAACCGGTTGTTCAAGCCTCCTACTCCTTAAGCAACTATCAATTGTTTGTTCATGCGATTTCGTCGAAAAGTGTGACGATGATTATGATTGCTGTGTTTTATGCATTGCAGTTTTGGGGCGAAAACGATGGTAATGAAGAAATCAAAAATCGTGGAAAAGAAGTCATTTTAATGATCAAAGATCATTTTTTAGCAGCTATTGGCCTGTTCCTTTTTTTTAGTTTGATCGTTGCGGTTGTGTATAGTTTCGTTCGTTATTTCAATTTCTCACTAACAGTTTCTAATGGGGATTTGCTTATTAGTCATGGTTTATTTGAAAAGAAAAAACAAACAATTCCAATCAAGCGAATTCAGAGTTTTTTATTGGCTAAAAATCCCATTCTAGCTCTTTTTGGTCAATTTCGTTTATTCATAGAATCGGCAGGGTCTTCCGCTCGGGGTGGCATGGGTACGTTTATGATTTTGCCCGTTTTAAAGCGCGAACTTTTTCAAACACTGTTTGAAGAAACCTTTACAAATTCTGAGTTTCCGAGTTTCAGTGTGCGTCCGCCCCTTCGAGCACTATCCAAATTTTTGCGTCGAGCTTTATTTTTTCCTGTTTTTATTTATTTGATAGCACGATTTTTTGTTGGTTTTTCAGATTGGTGGGCGTTTAGCTTATTGATTTTTTTCCCACTGGGCTGGCTTTCCTACCGATTTTCCGCAATTGGAATAAGCCGAGATTTTGTTTGCGTTCGACGCCGATTATTTATTCAGGAAGAAGCTTATTTGCCGATTAAGCGCATTCAATCTATTCAAATGCATCAATCGTGGTTTCAAAAAAGAGCGGGTTTAGCAAGTTTAACTATGCATACAAAAACAGGGGCGCATAAACGTTCGCACTCCATTCATTATCTCAATACCGAAGATGTAAGGATGCTTAAACAGGAAATTTTGGAGAAAATTCTGGCACGAAAAGAAGCGTTAGAGTAGTCTCTAAAATTAGGTTCGTGGGAAATGAAATAATCCATGTATAGCTTATATCGATCTTCAATTCACTAATTTATATATAATTTAGTGATTACATTCACCATTTTATATATAATTTGGTGAATAAAAAGACTAAGCCTATAAATAGTCAACAAAACTCTGTCTATCTATTTTTATAGTGCTAGAAACATCATAACTATCTAAGAACGTTTTTGGGAAACGCACTTTTGCCTTTGGGTTCCATTTACATTCATAAGCCGACAGCAAGCCATTTTCTTCTTCAATGTAATCCACCTCTTGCTGCTGATAACTTCTCCAAAAATAGGAGTTTGTAAAAGATCTATTATACGCTATCATCTTTCTTCGTTCGGAAATGAAAAAGTTTTCCCAAAGCGCCCCTACGTCATTTCGCAAATTTAGTGGTTGAAAGGCACCTAATATTGCATTTCTGATACCATTATCATAAAAATAAATTTTCCGGCTAGTGCTAATTTCATTTCTCACATTTCTACTTAAGGGATCAAGTCTGAAAATCACAAAAACCTTTTCCAATAAATCCATGTAATGGATAACCGTATTCTTATCGGCTTGTACGGTTTGAGCCAATTCGTTGTAAGAAACTTCGTTTCCAACTTGTAAAGCTAATGCCTTTAAAATTCGAAGTAACACCTCAGAACGTTTAATCCCGCCAAATTCTAAAATATCTTTGTATAAATAACTACTTGAAAGTTGTGCTAATACCTCTTTTTCGTTTCCCTCGTTCATTAAAACTTCAGGATAAAAACCATAAATCAAGCGATTTTCGAGATTATTCAGAGCATGTAGCAATCCCATTTTTTGCTGATATTCCATCCATGAAATAGGAAACAATTTAAACTCAACAGCCCTTCCCGATAATGATTCGTGTACAGTTTGTGTTAATTCAAACGCAGATGAACCACTTAAAATCACTTTTACATCATCCAATTCATCATACATCATCTTTGCAATTAAGCCAATTGTAGGAATTCGTTGTGCCTCATCTACAAATAGAAGTTTGTGATTGCCCATGAGCTGTTTTATTCGTGCGATACCAGCTCCGGAAAGTGCCTCAACAGATTGTGGGTCATCTCCATTGATGAACAGGTATTCCTTGTTTTTTAGCAGCATCGTTTTAATCAGTGTAGTTTTGCCAACTTGGCGAGGGCCAATCAAAACAATCACTTTTTTTGTTGATAATTGCTTTTCTAACTGCGATTCAATACTACGATTAAACATAAAATCTGACCTTAATTCACCGAATTTTATATAATTTAGTGATTACATTCACCATTTTATATAAAATTTGGTGAACAGTGCTAGTAAGTCTATCACTCAAGCGCTATTTTTTTTCATCAAAAATAAGACACAAAAAACTTTTTTTTATCGGCTCGAACGAAGTAGCTTGCAGGCTTGTTTAGCGTTTCAAATTAACCCACTATAAAATCATTGATCATGAAAAAGAAAATCATCATTATCGGTAGCGGCTTCGGAGGATTAGGTGCTGCAAACCGATTGTTGTCTAACGGGCACGAGGTTACCATTCTGGAAAAACGCGACAAATTAGGTGGTCGTGCATATGTATATGAAAAAAATGGTTTCAAATTTGACGGCGGTCCGACTGTAATCACCGCTCCGTTTATGTTTGATGAAATCTTCGCTAAAGCAGGGAAAAAACGCGAAGATTACGTGAAGTTTGTACCATGTGACCCCTTTTATCGCATTTTTAACCACGAAGGGCGTCATTTAGATTATAATGGTGATGAGAAATTTATCCTCGAACAAATCGATAATTGGAATCCCAAAGACAAGCAAGGCTACATCGATTTCATAAAAACAACCAAAGCCATTTTCGATAAAGGGTTTACAGAATTGGCTGATAAGCCATTCTTAAAAGTTTGGGATATGTTAAAAGTAGCTCCTGATCTCATCAAATTGCAATCATACAAAAATGTGTATTCGTACGTTTCGCAATTCGTTGAAAATGAGTTTTTACGCCGCTGTTTTTCGTTTCACCCACTGTTAGTAGGTGGAAATCCATTCGATACCACTTCCATTTACGCCATGATTCATTATTTAGAGCGCGAATGGGGAGTTCATTATTCCATGGGTGGAACCGGTGCTTTGGTTGATGCTTTGGCCAAGTTATTCACAGAACAAGGTGGCGTGTATCACTTAAACACAGAAGTGGAAGAAATTTTAATTGATAAGGGTCACGTTACCGGTGTTCTCCTTAAAAACGGAGATGTCTTAGAATGTGATGTGGTGGTTTCCAATGCGGATGTGGCCTATACCTACAAAAACATGATTGACGCTCAACATCGCCGTAAATACACGGATCGCAAAATTGAGCGCACCAAGTATTCTATGTCCTTATTTGTGATTTATTTTGGTACGAAAAAACGCTACAACAACACCAACTTAAAACATCACAACATCATTTTAGGTGAGCGTTACAAAGCTTTATTGGAAGATATTTTCAATAAAAAAGTATTGGCTGATGATTTCTCTCTGTATTTACATATGCCTACAATTACCGACCCAACGATTGCGCCTGAAGGACACGAATCGTTTTATGTGCTGTCTCCGGTTCCTCACCTCGAAGCGGATATTGATTGGAAAACCCAAGCTAAGCCATATCGTGATGCAATTATGCAGTTCTTGGAAGACAACTACTTACCAGATTTACAGGAAAATATCGTAGCCGAGCATTACATTGACCCGCTCCACTTCCAGGATACGTTGAACAGCTATATGGGTTCGGCGTTTTCAGTTCAGCCGTTGCTTACCCAATCAGCATGGTTTAGACCACATAACAAATCCGAAGATGTGGAAGGATTATACTTTGTGGGTGCAGGAACACATCCGGGCGCGGGATTACCGGGCGTTCTATCATCTTCCATCATTGCCGAAAACCTGATAGGTCCGGCATAAACGTCATCAACCATCTATCTCGATTACCCCGAAGCCCTTACGAAAGTGAGGGCTTTTTTTGTTTGATACCAGTATTTTTCCCCCATGAAAAACTCCATCACGATAAAAGAATGCATTGGCGCCGAACTGCTTCCCTACATAGATGAATTAGCCAAATTGCGCATCGAGATATTTTACGATTTCCCCTATTTGTACGAAGGCACAATGAGTTATGAAAAAAAGTATTTGCAAACGTATGCTTCGTGTCCACTAGCCTATTGCGCCTTAGTTTTTGATGAAGATGAGGTTGTTGGAGCCACGACCGGAATTCCACTTTTGTACGAAACCGATGAAGTGAAGCGTCCATTTATTGAAAATGGTATTCCATTGGATTCGGTTTTTTATTTTGGCGAATCCATCCTTAAAAAAGAATATCGAGGTTTAGGCTTGGGCATTCGCTTTTTTAAGCTGCGTGAAGCCTATGCATCTACATTAGCTGGAATTACTCATACTTCTTTTTGTGGGGTGATACGTCCCGATGATCATCCTCTAAAACCAGAAGGCTACAAACCCTTGAATGTATTTTGGGAAAGAATGGGTTATGAAAAACAAGAAGGCATGCTCACTACGTTTTCTTGGAAAGACATTGGCGATGAAAACGAAACAGCCAAACCGATGCAATTTTGGATGAAGATTTTGTGAGTTGGACTAGAATGTTTGATTCTGGTCTCAGTTTGCAACTGAGAACTATGGAAGTGAGCCTCCTGACTTGCCCGGCTTTAAAAAAAAGGCCTCAGCTGCGCGCTGAGGCCAAGAATAACCAC
>CAZIQX010000087.1:9807-12062 GCA_964541325.1 uncultured Chitinophagales bacterium
CACAAAAAAATTCAATAAGCAACAACTTACTTAATCAGCGTTATTTGCTGCGTTTTAACCGTTTTGGTGCCATCTGCTCCAAGAAGGTGTACACGAACTACATACACTCCACTTGCCAGATTACCGGCATCAAACATAACCATATGGAATCCTACTGATTTATTCGCATTAACTAATGTTTTAACCAGTTTCCCTGCGATATTATACACTTGAATAGATACATTCGCATCTTGTTTCAGATTATATCGAATCGTTGTTGACGGATTAAATGGATTCGGGTACGCTTGAATGAGTTGATACTCACGTTCTCCTTCCACTAATTCATTATTCGACGCTTCGGCTATAGTATTCATACTTGATTCACTCTTATCGAAAAATGTACCTATAACATAGACTTCCTCTTTAGCCTGAATTTCTTTAATAGCAACTAAACGAACAATTTCCTTAGTGTTACTAATTTTTGAACTTGTTAGCGTTAATTGTGAAAAATCACTTTCGTTTACTTGTTCATCTAATTTAAAAAGTGGTGAACTTGCTTGTTGTTTTGGTTTCCAAGTCTGCAATATTACTCCATTCGTATCTGCTAATGCTAGCTTATATGCCAATGATTGATTTTTTTGAGCATGGAATGCTAATTCTATATCATTACCGTTCCATTCAAACCAATCCGTTAATGCCATTTCGTTTAATGAATCTTTAGATACAGAAAGCGGAATACTTTTTTGATTTAACTTAATTTTACCAATAAAACTTAGCTCAATATTATTCTTTTTTTCATCAAATGCAGCAATTGCAGCCAATGGTTCAGCTACCGGCAATTCAATTTCACCAGTTTTAGGAATAGTCGGGGTTTGCATATCATTTAACTTATACAACCCCTGATTACTAGTTGAATACACACCCAGCGCTAATGAATTAGATGATGCATAGGCCATAGAACGATTCAAATTTGGAATTGAAATTGTTTGAACCCCTATTGTGTATGCGCCACCATACATCAATTTTTTTTGTTCTAAGTAATCAGATGAACCAGCATCAACATTATAAGTAAATATGATATTACCATCTGAATTTGAATTCATATCCACATCAGATCTTGATAACTCTACATCTGTTTTAGGGTTGGAAGAACCGTATAAAAAGCTTACAGCTGTGTTTGTTGCATTAGTGCCGGCATTTTTATAGGCAATTCCATAATGCGTTACCCCACTCACTACCATACTCGCATTATAGGCTATTTTAAATGCACTTGATCCCCACTTTGTCACGCTTGCTCCAGTTCCTAAACTTGAAAATCCATTACCGTAAATAAGTTGAGTTGCACCTGAATTCCAATAGAATGCACCATAGACTTGTTGAATGGCCTCAGCAAATAAAATACTACCGTTTGCATTGGCAGTAATACCCATAAAATTACCGTTTACTGCAATATCTAAATTAGAAAGTGTTACAGATGTCCACAGACTAAATCCGGAACTCGTATGTTGAATATCAATTCCATTTGTTGATGTATTCTTATTTGCAATTGCTAATTTTAACCCTTGGTAAGCTGTCGTTTCCAAATAAGCAACAGCAATTTTATTGGCTCCCACAAAGCCATCAATTGCATAACTTATAAAAGGGGAGTTTACTTTGCTTGCAATTACCTTGTATTCAATATTTTGACTGGCTGTACCCAATTGATCTATTCGAATGGCTAATAAATCCCAAGAAGGATTTCCTTGCCCCATAAAATCAAATAAGGCTTCTGTTACAATCCAAACAGAACCTTGAGAATACGTTACTGCAGGATTTTTATATGCAGAATAATCGTCTCCACTTGCAATTTGCTGTAATAGTGGGATTTCAACTTCATTTGTCCAGGTTGCGTTTGCAATTTGCCTGCTTTGAATCCATAAGCGTTCATGTCCAAATTCATTGATACCTGACAGATAGACTCTGTAAATATCATTAGTTGAACTTACAACTTTGCGGCGATGGTCTAAACCCACAACGGAACTACTGCTACTATGGCTTTTGGCTTTATACGTTCGATTAATGGTGGCGTTGTTATTTGTAACCGATACGATTTGCTCACCTTCGGTTCCTGTTGGTATGAGTTGTGCATTTGATGTGCTTCGAGCGAACTCAAAAAACTCGATGCCATTTTGTGTGAGATTTGCCGTTTTGAGTAAATAGGTTGGGTGGGATGATATTTTTTCTGTATCAATATTTGTGTTTTTACTCTTAATTCATAAACTAATATTTCATTATTA
>CAZIQX010000087.1:12072-12825 GCA_964541325.1 uncultured Chitinophagales bacterium
ATTTGTGTTTTTAAACACCTCAAACTGTTGGTTACCTGTGTATGTTTTATAGGTATTCAGTTGTGTTTGTCCGTCTGCCTCTACCAACCAAGGGTCTTTAAACTCAAAATCAGTATTTATGGAAGGAACAGATTCGAGAAAACTGGTTTGAACAGATAATTGGGTAGGTGTATCGAATTGGGCGCCGAATTCAAACTTGTCAATATCACTATAATAATTTGTTTTTATTCTAAATGCAGCCGTATTACTCTGCCATTGCTTAAATCGTAAATCCCCTATATATAGATTTTCTGTTTTAACACTATTAGTTGTCTTCCCTTTTAATGCTTTCAGTTCTCCACTTAACATAATACTATTATTTATATTCAACTTAGATGGGGCATTTGGATAATCAATAAGTAGTAAATCATCACTAAGCTTTTTATTGGAAAATTTATTTTTGATCATGAAATCAGTTTTAAAGCTGTTAACATATAATTCTGTTTTCTTTCTTACTTGTTCTGACAAACCAAACATGAAGTATAATTTAATGTTGCCATTTTGACCTTTAACAAGGTTTGCCAAATCTTGATTGATCCTGTTGATAATTAAAGAATTAGCATATACAGAATCTTCATAGTTCGTTAATAACGGAAAATTATTAGTAATCACATCTGATTTAGTATTATCATTAAAAGCTTCAAATACCTGTTGAGGACCACTTTCAAGAAAGAAATTTTGAGAATTTTTCTTAATCAATCGTATTTGTAAATC
>CAZIQX010000088.1:0-12022 GCA_964541325.1 uncultured Chitinophagales bacterium
CATAAATTAAAGCACTTACTTTAATCTTCTTACAGTTTTATTTGGGGCCAGAACAGTCGTGATGGATGCTATTAGAGGTAGAAATTGATCGCCGGGTTTGATTTTAAATCAACTTTTGTATACACTCTGTATATACAATCTAATCCCATCCTTATGAAAACAGCAGTAAAAAAATGGGGTAACAGCCTCGGCATTCGCATACCTAAAACTCTTTCCGAACAATTTGAGTTAATCGATGGGTCCGATGTGGAACTGATAGTTACAGACGAGGGCATTCTCATTCAAAAACCTCAAATAGAAACCCTCAACGATGTATTAAATCAAATTTCGGATTCGAATTTGCATGAAGAAACAGATTTTGGCTCAAGTGAAGGTTTGGAATTATGGTAAATAGGTATTCACCTGACAGAGGTGATTGTATTTGGCTGAATTTTAATCCTCAAACAGGTCGAGAACAAAATGGAAGACGTCCAGCTCTTGTCCTCTCACCTAAATCGTACAATGAAAAAGTGGGACTTTGTTTAGTTGTTCCAATCACATCAAAAATTAAAAACTACCCGTTCGAGGTTAGCCTTGGAAATGTAACAGAAACAAATGGCGTTGCACTGTCCGACCAAGTAAGGAGTCTTGATTGGCGTGTTCGGGAAGCTCAATTCATCGAAAAAGTTTCAGAAAATGTGTTGCAAGCTGTATTAGATAAGATTCATTTGATACTTTAGGTATCAGGTTATTGATTTTAGCTTTAAGCAAGTAAAAACTATCGACCCGCAGTTTACACCCAAAAAAAATGCCCGTCGGTGCGGGCATTTTTAATTTCTACACTAATACTTCGAGTGCTTTTTTCAAACGGCGCATAGCTTCTTCGAGATTGGCCATACTCGTAGCATAACTCAATCGAATTCCGTTTGGTTCACCAAAGGCATCACCAGGAACGGTTGCAATTTGAGCTTCATCCAACAAATACATGATTAAATCGGTACTTCCGGAAATCTCTTGTCCAGCAGGAGTTTTTTTGCCGAAATAAGCCGAAACATCAGGAAACGCATAAAACGCGCCATTCGGTCGAAAACATTTTACGCCTGGAATGGCATTAAGTGCATCTACTACAAAATCACGACGTTTTTTGAATTCATCACGCATTGCCAAAATTTCCGACAAATCCCCTTTTAATGCTACTTCACCTGCTTTTTGAGAAATGGTTGAAGGCGCTGACGTCTCCTGACTTTGCAATTTATCAACCGCTGAAACGATTTCCGGAGTTGCAGCTAGATAACCTAAGCGCCATCCGGTCATGGCAAAACCTTTTGAAAATCCGTTTACCAAAATAATACGATCTTTTAGGTCAGGAGCAACTTGCGCGATACTCGTATGTTCACCATCGAAAGTGATGTACTCGTAAATCTCATCAGAAAGCACCAAAACTTGCGGATGTTTACGAATAACATCAGCTAATGCACTTAATTCAGCTTTTGTGTAACAACTTCCAGTGGGATTGGAAGGCGAACACAATACAAATAATTTAGTTTTAGGGGTGATGGCTGATTCAAGTTGCTCAGGAGTAATCTTAAAATCGTTTTCAAACGGCGTTCTTACGATAACTGATTCTGCCTCAGCAAGTTGAGCCATAGCCGGATATGAAACCCAATACGGCGCCGGAATAATAACTTCATGGCCTTTATCAAGAACCGCCAACATAGCAAATCCAACCGATTGTTTAGCGCCATTCGATACAATAATTTGATTTGGCTTGTAATCTAAATCATTATCACGCTTTAACTTAGCGCAAATTGCTTCTTTAAGTTCAGGTGTTCCTGTGTTGGGAGTATATCCGTGGTGACCGTCGTTAATCGCTTGAATGGCAGCATCGCAAATAAATCGTGGAGTTTTAAAATCGGGTTCACCGGCACTAAGCGAAATTACCGGCTTACCTTCACGCTGAAGTTCTTTTGCGCGAGCTGTAATTTTTAATGTTTCTGATGGGGCCAAAGCGGCAGCGCGCTGTGAAATCATGGTTGAGTATGGTTTTTTGGATGTTGATGGTTACCATGAAATTAAGCTTTTTTTGTGAATTAGAAGCGTTTATTTAGGATTTGTTTGACTACAATTCACGCTTATTCGTTGGGCATTTTTTTGTGATGTGCAGATTTTTAAAGTGTACGCTTTAATTCAAACCGTATCCTAGAAACTGTTCCTTTAGTAAAGGATAGTGCTTTACGATCGGTGAATTTGTTTAAAAAGTAAACCAAACTCTCTATAAAATCGCTTTCATTCCTTGTATTTTCCGTTTAGCTTTTAACGTTTTAGTTCAACGGCAACTTAGTTCAATTTTCCATTATGTCAACGATTTATACTCACGCTGATCAGATTGATTTTACTTTATCCGACATTCCTTCTATGCCACTTCCAAAAGGCCTATTGATGGTTGAACCTTCGTTTTTCAGTGTGGATTATGTCATCAATCCACACATGGAAGGAAATATTGGCACAGTTGATAAAGTAAAGGCGATGCGCGAGTGGAAAACGATTAAAAAACAGTATGAACGATTTGGTTTAACGGTTCATCCGATTGCGGGTCAGCCCGGTTTACCTGACATGGTTTTTTGTGCCAATCAAAGCTTTCCCTGTTTAAGTAAAGAAGGAAAAAAAGAAGTTTTGATGAGTATCATGCATTCCCCAATGCGCAAACTCGAAGTGGGCTTTATTGAGGCTTGGTATCGTGAGAACGGTTATGAGATTCATCATCTTGATGCATCTCAAGTAACTGATTTTGAAGGCATGGGAGATGCCATTTGGATTAATGGAAAACGCATACTTTTTGGTGGTTACGGCTATCGGTCATCGCTTTCAGCCTATGATGTTATTCGCGAAAAATTTGATGTTCCTGTGGTTGCATTCGAATTGGTAACGCCAAAATTTTATCATTTAGATACCTGTTTTTGCTCACTCAATGAAGACTCCGTGTTGATTTATCCTGCTGCGTTTAAACCTGAGGGCGTTGAAATCATCAAAAAATTATTCAAAAATGTGATTGAAGCCAATGAACACGAAGCGGAGGAATTATTCGCATGCAATGCCACTTGTCCCGACGGCAAAAATGTGGTTATTCAAAAAGGCTGTACCGAAGTAAACACAGCGTTAGAAAAACTTGGATTTGTGGTTCATGAAGTTGAAACAGAAGAATTCTTAAAAAGTGGCGGATCTGTTTTTTGCATGAAAATGATGGTATGGTAAAAAAGGTTTTAGGTGTAAGTGGTAAGGTTTTAGGTGTAAGTTCTTAGGTTTTAGGTAGTTGTAAAAGGAGTAACGTTGTAAAGGTATAAAGTGGGAGTATGGAATTTTTGATGGTTGATATATGATTGAGTCAATTTCAGCAATCAACAATAAACAATTCACCACACAAGGTACTGCGCAGCGTCATTCGCAATCCGAATTTGTGTAGCCTTTGGCTTCTATCTTCAACATCGTATTGCAATTAGCTTTTAAAATCAGAATCAGAGATCACATGAGAATTCACGCTTTTTATCATGCTTCTTTCGAGGGTTTAGGCTCCATAAAACAATGGATTTCTACATCTGGATTTACGCTTACCGAAACGCATTGGTATGAGCCTAATCCATCACTTCCAGATATTCGTGAGGTTGATGTATTGATTGTGATGGGCGGACCGATGGGAATTTATGATGAAAACGTGTTTCCCTGGCTCAATCTGGAAAAAAAATTCATTCGTGAAGCGATATCCTTGCATAAAAAAGTGCTTGGTATTTGTTTAGGTGCTCAACTCCTCGCCAACGCATTAGGTGCTAAGGTTTTTGCAAATCATCACAAAGAAATTGGTTGGTTGCCGATTCAGGGTTCCTCTGCCAATCATACGCTTACAAGCTTTTTTCCTCAAAATCAAACCGTGTTTCATTGGCATGGCGATACTTTTGATTTACCTGATGGTGCTGTTCTCTTGGCATCAAGTCAGGCTTGTTTGAATCAGGCGTTTTGTTGGAATGATTCGGTTTTAGGGTTGCAGTATCATCTTGAGGTTGAGCCGAATGATGTAGATTTAATGGTGAAAAACGGCAAGCATGAGCTTATGGATGCGCCATTTATTCAATCTTCGCAGGAAATTTTGGAGGAAACTCAGTATTTCGAATCGAATAAACGAATTTTGTTTGGGTTGTTGGAAGCATTTTTAAGGTGATTTGAACTGTTGTTCGTAATCGCTCGGAAATCTTGATAAAACACAACTGCATTTTCTGTAAAGATCATGGTAAGAGTACGACCCTATTTTTTTAGATTATTCCTATGAAACGATTTCTCATTTTCTTTTTTGTTATCCTTTTTTTTGCTCAATGCCGTCCTTCTGAAAAACAAGTTTATGTGTTAATTGGTCAGTCGAATATGTCCGGACGCGGAAAAATTGGTGCTCAAGACACTATCGTTTTTTCTCGAGTTTTTACGCTTACAAACGATTCGAATTGGGTTCCTGCCAAAGATCCCATTCACTTTGATAAACGCGAAGCAGGTGTCGGACTGGGACGAACTTTTGGCATCGAAATGGCAAAAGCGAATCCTTCGGCTTTGATTTATCTCGTTCCTTGCGCGGTTGGAGGTTCATCCATAAAAGCATGGAAACCGGGCGGCTATCATGCTCAAACGAAATCCTATCCGTGGGACGATGCCGAAAAACGGATAAAACTAGCCCTCCATAACGGAACGCTTAAAGGTGTGCTTTGGCTGCAACGTGAAAGTGACTCCAATACGGATGGAATCTCTTACTATCGCACCGAACTTGATTCCCTTATTCAACGCATCTATTTGTTAAACGGAAACAAACCCATTCCTTTTATTGCCGGTGAACTTGGGAAATTCTATCAAGAGAAAAATAGAAACCGTTATCCCAATGAAGACGAAATTCCAGCCAAAACTCTCATCAAACAAACACAAACGGTTTTAGAGAACTACCCTAGGACAGGGTTTGTGCATTCAAACGGCTTAACTCATATTGGAGACAGCACCCATTTTGATGCGGCATCACAACGAATCCTAGGAAAACGATTTGCTACAATGATGAAGCAGTTAGTAGAATAGAAAAAGGCTGATAACTTGCGCTATCAGCCTAATACTTGTTAAAGGACTAACAATCTTCTGAAGACTGTTAGTCCTAATTCGTTTCTTAATACAAACGGCACAAGTCGAGTACTTTGTGAAAATGATCGTGGAGAACATCCATTTCTTTAATAATTTGCTCATCAGACATTTTTTTAAAGCCTTTTTGAAATTTCTTGGTTGCATCAACCAATACTTTTGTGGCTTCATTAATTTCAGCTGTATTAAATATTTCAGGCTTTTGTTTCTTTTGGAGTGATTCGGCAATCTTTACAAACTTTTTGAGCTCTTTTTTGATAGGTTCCACATTGCCTTCTTCAGTCGGATGAAATGTGGCGTCCATAATCGTGTGAAATTCATCCAACTCTTTCCACGTCTCAAACACGAATTTTGGACTTCTTTTGGCAAATTTATGACGCTTTGAAACTTCCTGCCAGTTAATCACATTCCAAATAGCCGACAAATAATCGCCACGCTTGTTCTGATATTTGAGGTAATACGCGTGTTCCCACACATCAATCCCTAAAATGGGAGTTCCCTTTACTTCAGCATCATCCATAAGCGGATTATCTTGGTTGGGAGTGGAGGAAACCACCAATTTGCCTTCTTTGGTTACCACTAACCAAGCCCAACCGGAACCAAAACGAGTTGCAGCAGCTTTATTCATCTCTGACTGAAATGCTTCAAAACTTCCAAAGTCAGCAGTGATAGCTTCGTTTAAGAACGCATCGGGAGTTTGACCGGTTGCCGGAGCTAAAATATTCCAGAATAAGGTGTGGTTGAAGTGTCCACCCGCATTATTACGAACGGCAGTGTTGTATTTGGTGATATTCGCTAAGATTTGATTGATGCTTTTGGGCGCATCAGGATAGGCTTCGAGCGCTTTATTCAGGTTGGCTACATAACCGGCATGATGCTTGGAATAGTGAATTGCCATGGTTTGCGCATCAATATAGGTTTCGAGTGCATCGTACGCATAAGGGAGGGGTGCTTGTGTAAATTGAGCTTGTGCAGTTGAAATTGAGAACAAACTCAAAGAAAGCAAAAACATGCTTTTTTTAAAAATTTTCATGATTTAACCTTTTGATTTTGAGGGGTGTTACTGGCTTAAAATAAACATATTTAATCTACTTCGTGAGTCTTAGAGGAGTCTTTTCTGAACGAAAGTACAGTTAACACCATCAGCGCACCGGTTACCCACCAAACCCAAACGGGAATTGGAACAGGATCACCCTTAGCATAACTGTGTAAACCTGCCAGGTAATAGTTTACTCCGAAGGAAGTCATAATGATGCTCGAAAAAGCCCACATCGTTGCTACATTAAACCAATGTTTGATATTCTGAACCGGGATAAGTCTTAAATGAAGCACAATCGCATACACAATAACGGAAATTAAGGCCCATGTTTCTTTCGGATCCCAGCCCCAATAACGTCCCCATGACTCATTCGCCCAAATACCCCCTAAAAATGTTCCTATCGTTAGTAAAAATAAACCAATCGTAATGTTTATTTCTGCTAAAACGGTAAGATCTTTCATGGTCTGCTTGATGGCATCAGTCTGCTGCTTCGGCTGTATTGCTTTGAGAATCAAATACATAAAACTCAATAAGGCAGAAAGAGCTAAAGGCGCATATCCCAATACAATCACAGCCACGTGAATTTTTAACCAATAGGATTTCAGTACGGGAACAAGATTCGTTATTTCAGGATTTAGCCAATCCAAATACGCAACAAATAACAACACTCCAGTAAATAGAACGCTCAAGGGTAGCGTAAATACATTGTTTTTTCCGGTGATGAGACCCATCAAAATAATTCCCCAAGAGGCAAGTAATAACATCTCGAATCCATCGGTCCATGGTGGACGCTCCGCAATGTACCACCGTAGCAACATGCCGGCTGTGAAGGCTAAAAACAAGAAAATACTCATCCCGATGCCCACTCCGTGAATTTGGCGATACCATGTGAATGGCTTAAATACATTCACAAAGGCAATCACGAGCCAAATTGCACCAACGGTTAGAAAGCCACTAAACAAGCGAGATAGTATAGAAAATTGATTGTCAAACAATTCTGCTTGTAATCGGGTTTGATTTGGATACACTTCTCTTCCTGCCAACTGTTGATACTGTGCGATATAACCTATCAATTCAACGGCTTGTTTGTGTCCCTCCTCAGTATCTCGTTGAATTAAATTGGATAACAGGGGTAACACATTTTCAGCGAATCGAGCATCTTCAGGTTCGAGAGCTTCTGTGGCATGATGCGCCGTGTACCAGGTATGATTAGGATCTTCTTTATGTGGGAAAATGCGCAAAAATTCTCCGGTAAGCAGTCCATAAAAAATGTTGAAACGCTCATCTAACTTCAAATATTCCTTATCGGCGTCATTTTGGGATGACGGTTTTTTCTGTGCGGCTTCTTCAACTCTAGACTGAAGTCGATAAGCTCCGTTTTCGTCCAATAACTCACTGAATGCCAATGTACTTGGTACTTCTCTTCCTAAATACTGTGCGGCGTCTTCACGAATACTTTTTCCAACTTTTATGATGGGAATATCAGCCCAAATTTGCGGATTAAGCTGTGTGGATAGCACAAACTGATCGGCATCTAAGGTGTAGGTCGCATCTATAAAGGGTACTGCAATCGTTGTTTTCCCACTGATTTTGCTCAAAATTTCCAGTGAAAGGGTATTCATCGGCTTCATGCGTCCATCTAAATCCTGAACCACCAGCTTTCCAAATGCTGAACTGATTTCGGGATGAATAGCCAATTGCGTTTTTGGGTTAAATTGTGCTTGTACATGTATGGAAAATCCAAACGTTGCAGCCAAAAACAGCACGCCTAACTGCAAGCTTTTACTCATTTTTTTACGCAACGTGGTGAAGCGAGATTTGGGCGAAAACAAAGTCCAAATCATGAAAATAGTAAGCATGGCATAACCCAAATAGGTAATCCAAGTGCCCCAAAAATCATGATTGACCGATAACACCGTGCCTTTTTCGTCGGTATCATAAGAAGCTTGAAAAAATCGAAATCCGTTGTAGTCCAATACGTTATTCATAAAAATGCGATAGGGAAAATGACCTTCTTTTCCATGAACAATCAAATTTGATGCAAACGAAGACGGACTCTGACTTCCCGGATACCGTTCCAATTCAAAATCAGTGAGTTGTAATGAAAAACCTAACGGAATGGTTTTTATGCCAAATGCCGCACGGTAAGTTTTCCCATTTACTTGCACCATTTCCCAATTTTCTGAATCACCGTTATGTTCTTTTAAAGTAATAGACTCAGATTCACTTCCTTTACTAAATGTGAGCATCATAAAATCTGCCGCTGTTTTGTCTTCTTTATCGGGATTTAACTCATAAGTCAAATCAGCATTAGTGTAAAAATCAGGCACTAAAAAAGCGGATTCTTCAAATTGATACACCATTCGCAGATGTAAACCGGCTAAGGTTTGAGCGGCTAAAGCGCCGTGGTATTCGGCACTCATAGTTTGAATATGCATGATGTGCGGTGATACAATCACCAATGAATCGCCGCTTAATTCAATGGTTACATCAGCCGATTCTTTTGACCCAAAACTGTATGAATGAGCACCAACCGTGCGAATTTCGCCGTACCGAAGCCATGTATCAATACGTTCCGGTGAGGCCACAACCAATTGAAGCAAGGTATCGGTTCCCTCAACAACAACGGGATTTGCTCGCGGAAAAAATTGGGTTTGTTCGATAGTTAGGCCAGCTACTTTATCACTCGATAACGAAAAATTACCACCTTTATAATTTGCTTTTTCGCTGTAAATCGTTTGCCAAACACCATCGGCCTGTAATTCCTGAACCTGTAAAAAGGGCTCCGCTGAAGTGATATGCGACACGATTTGACCTTCCCGAATATGTGCCCATCCTTCAAAACCAAAATATCGGGTTACAAAAGCGCCCATCAAAGTTACCGCAAACCCTAAGTGAAACAATCCAATCGACCATTTTTCTTTACTCAACAGGCGATATTTTTTTATCTGCATGATAAAATTCACGACCAACCAACCCATTACTACCTCAAACCAAAGCGCATTATAAACCAAGGTACGAGCACGTGGAGTTCCAAAATCATTTTCAATAAAGGTGGCAACAGCCATTCCTACCGCGAAAATAAACAGTAAAACAACAGAGACTTTATTGGAGGTAAGAGCTTTAAAAACGGAATTCATAGACGTTGTATTAGAGAAGAAATCGTGCTGAGTTGGGCTTTAACTGGCCTGAAAATAAAATAAGATTTAATAGTCTTAATTACAACGAAATCCCACCAAACGTAACTCAATTTATTTTATAGGTTTCATAAAACTTGTTGTAATTACTAAAGTCAAAAAAAAAGGCATAAGTTTATGAAGCTCATGCCCTTTTGATATCAAGTGATTATTATATGAAGCTGCTTTACCATTTCAAACCATTAAATTTAGCTGCGCTATGTGGTCTGAAAATCAGCATCACATAAGCCCAGTTTGGCATATCGCTAGGATTGGGGTTTCCTTGTAAGTTTGCTAAGTTATCTCCGGCAAACAGATGAGAGTATCCTGCCTGAATGGAAAAGGTTTTATTTACTACCCAACCCAAACTCAGGTCAGCTTCAACGCCAAGAAATTTGTCAGTGCTTGATTCAGCATGCGACATAAAGTAATGAACACCTAAAATCATGAACTTATTGGAAGAAAAGTTAAAGCGATTGAGCGAGTATAAATCAACTAAACCTTGCGCAGGGTTGCGTCCACCCGCATAGAAGAAATCCATAAATCCGTTAAAACGATGATTGGTTCCGTACAAAGGCTGAAATGAATTGTTTTTTACGCCCACATCGGTTGCATCAGTTCCGGAAAGCAACTCAAAACCGAGTGTGGTACTAAACGATTTGCCTTCCTCCATTTTGGTAAGCAGATTTCCTTCAAAAGAAACATCATATGCATTAACATCTAATCCATTTTGATCGGAACCAAATTGATAATATCCAAAGAATGTAAACTTCAAGTTATCTTTTTTGTAGGAGACTTCGGGTAAACCCACGGTGGTCATGTAATTGGTTTCATTGATCTGAGAGTTTGTCCATTTGGGAGCATCTTGTCTTCCATCATTCCAAACCAAAAAAACCGTTTTAAAATCGCCTTTCGTATGCTCGGCACGTAAAAATTGGGCATTTTTATACTGATTGGCTAATAAATAGGGTCCATCGGTTAATTGATCGTTTACCACATTATAAGCCAAACCTACATCCACTTTAGTGTGTTCTTTTTTCCATTTAAACAGGGCGATATCGTGTGCACGACCTTGCAAAGCCCAATCTAAATTTCCCAAAAACCTGAAATTGTCATAGTTCAATTCCTGCCTACCTAATTTCATGCTCCATTGCTCATTAAAGCGATAATCAGCGTAGGCTTCATGAACTGATAAAAACGGGTCATTGGCTTTAATTTGAGGCGTACTACCCCAATACCGAATATCCTGAACTGAACCGTAAATCGTTAGGTTTTCTTCCTTGTAATTAAACCCTAATCGTAATCGCTGAGCAGATAACAGTGCCGGATCTTCTTCTTTTTGCGGGATAAGTCCGAAGCCGTGTCGCACTTCTGTGCGGTTAACCAATTGCCCATCTATAGTAAATGAACCATTTTCCTGAGCGTTAACATAAGGCGCTACCATAAGCGCTCCTAGTACAATTAATCCTAGTTTTTTCATAATAGTTTGTTGATTGATGTACGAACCTCGCCCAATGGAAGCTCGTTTTGGAGCTTCCGATTTGGGATTTTGCTTAACTATCGTGTTCCGTAGGTTGCTTCACGTTGCTTGGCTTCTTCGAGCCATTTTGGAACAACTTGCTCTAAGAATTTGGCTTTTGCTTCTTTTTCTTTTTTGATATCTAAGCCAACATACAATTGTGCTTTTTCTTTGGTTGAAATATCAGGCATAGGTACTTCGCCGGTATGTCCCAACTTTGCCAACAATCGTGTGATATTGATGCGTGCGTTTTGCACTTTCTGCGTTGCCGTTGTAACAATTCGACTGATTTCAACCGGTGCATGGAATGAAGCCCCGTGCGAAGCCACTGAAAAATCCCAACGCCATTGTGCATGACGAATATCTTGTAATATTTCTTTCATTTGTGCTTCAGTTGCTCCTTTTTTCCAGGCAAAACCGGCCTCGATATGCGCTTTAACTAATAAACGTTCTAATTCGCGAGTGCCTTCTTTTATTTTGGTCTGACGTGTAAACACATCGCGCATCAAGGATTCTGTTTTTTCGCGGTGACACACAAAACAGGAGTTTTCAATGTTGGCCAACGGGGATTGAATGTGGTGATCGGTGAATTTTTGTCCACCTTCCGTTTTATAAGGCATGTGGCAATCCGCGCAGGAAACACCACGTTGAGCATGAATTCCTTCTTTGAAAACTTCGTAATCCGGATGCTGTGCTTTTAACATTTTAGCTTTAGAAATGGGATGAGTCCAATCAGCAAAATCAATGGCATCATAATATTTCTCCATGTCTTCCACAGCAAAACCATTTTTCCATGGAAATGTAAGATATTGGGCACCATCCACTTTTTTCTTGTCAAAGTAATATTCTACGTGGCATTGCGCACAAACCAAAGAACGCATTTCCTGATGAGTTGCTTTGGTTATGTCTTCACCACGAGCTGCAAACGCTTCAATCAAAGCGGGACGGGTTATCGTTAATTTCATGGTTTCGTTATCGTGGCAATCGGCACAACCAATATCGTTCACTACTTCAGCACCTAAATCAGAAAGTTGTTTGGAGTAATATTCTGCAACTCCGATTTCTTTCATCAAACGAGGAACATCGGGACTTTTACAGGTCCAGCAAGTACTTGGCATTGGTCCTTCATCAGGAGCCAGTGGTCCACCTGTT
>CAZIQX010000088.1:12032-12744 GCA_964541325.1 uncultured Chitinophagales bacterium
GAGCACCGGTACGTAATGTTTCTCTAACATCATTCACGGCATGCATGTGTCCACGTGGTTGATTGTAATCTTTAGAAAATCCGTATCCAGCCCATAAAACAACCAATTCAGGAGCATCTTTTAACGCATCACGACGATTGGAATACAAATACTTACTGTGAAAGGTGGTGTCTTGCGTACGCATATACGATTCGTACTGTCGCGGAAAATTATCCCCCCACTTTTCGTTTCGAGGCTCTAACTCCATAATCGGGGTCAGGTTTTGATAGGCAAATTTTGCTTCTGTTTTCCGCTCGATAATGGTCGTAGTAACCCAGGCAAGGGCTAAAACGGCGGCTATTGTAATCCCAAATAAAATCCAGTTTTTCATAGTGTTAACGTTTGGTGTATTGGATAAAATCGTTTATTTCTCTGTGTTTAGTTGCTTTTCCAGCCATTGCGGAATAATGTTGTGATCATCAACGGTATTTACGGTTTTTTCGAGTTGATATCGGGTAGCTGAAAGGCTTTTCGTCTTTCCGTGAGGCACTTCTTTATGGCAATCCCAACAAAGGCGCGTGGTTCGTGCCTCAGCATGTTCAGCAACAAAAAATTCAGTTTTAGCGTCGGTAACCTGATCTTGATGGCAACGAACGCAATTCGATTGAATCACATTAACGGAAGCTTCACGCGCTTTTATAACCTGAGGTTCTCCTCTTGTGGTGAAAACATA